>JBIKMG010000020.1:0-27156 GCA_044359385.1 Coxiellaceae bacterium | reverse complement strand
GAATGTCATGGATAGAAAATTCCGGACGCGTATTATTGTTGATGAGTCCTCGATTGAATTCAGGAAGAGCCGTCCAAAGCGTTATTTTGAGATTTAACGCTTCGGACAGAAGAATATCAGCCCATATGTTGAATAATCGCGTTGCCAAACTGAGAGCAGCTGACTTCTTTCGCACCATCCATTAGGCGTGCAAAGTCGTAGGTCACTGTCTTAGCAGAGATAGCGCCTTCTAAGCCCAGCATCACTTTGTCGGCAGCTTCATTCCAACCTAGCTCACGCAACATCATTTCAGCGGATAAAATCAATGATCCTGGATTCACTTTATTTTGGCCTGCATATTTAGGTGCGGTACCATGAGTTGCTTCAAATAAGGCAACAGTATCACTCAAGTTGGCACCCGGTGCGATACCAATGCCGCCGACTTCAGCTGCCAAAGCATCTGAAATATAATCGCCATTTAAATTCATCGTCGCTATGACACTATATTCTGCTGGGCGCAGTAAAATCTGCTGTAAAAATGCATCAGCAATCACATCCTTGATGATAATGTCTTTTCCTGTTTTTGGATTTTTCATCACATGCCAAGGACCGCCATCTAATGGTTTTGCATTAAATTCGTTAACGGCTAGTTGATAACCCCATTCCTTGAAGCTCCCTTCCGTGAACTTCATAATATTGCCTTTGTGAACAATAGTCAGAGAATCTCGATTTTGATCGATAGTGTATTGTAACGCACGACGAATCAAGCGTTCAGTTCCTTCTTGAGATACAGGTTTAATCCCTATACTCGAAGTTTTTGGAAAACGAATTTTATTGACACCGAGTTCATCGGATAAAAATTGAATCAGCTTTTTCACTTGAGGACTGCCAGCTGGAAACTCAATGCCGGCATAAATATCTTCCGAATTTTCACGGAAAATAACCATATCAACTAAGTCAGGGCGTTTAACAGGGCTTGGAACCCCCGTGAAATAACGTACAGGACGCAAGCAGACATATAAATCTAACTGTTGGCGTAATGCGACGTTTAGCGAACGTATGCCGCCACCTACCGGTGTCGTTAAGGGTCCTTTTATCCCAATGTGAAATTCCTTTAGTGCTTCTAAGGTTTCTTCCGGGAGTGATTCCTCTTTTCCATATAAATTAACAGCTAACTCACCCGCATAGATTTCAACCCAAGCGATTTTTTTTTCACCCAAATACGCTTTTTTAATTGCCGCGTCGATCACCTCTTGCATTACTGGGGTAATATCAACACCCACTCCATCGCCTCTGATAAAGGGGATAAAGGGGTTGTTTGGGACTGTTAGCCGCCCTTGTGTATCTACCGTTATTTTTTTTCCAAATTCAGGTACTTTAATCTGTTTATAACGCATAATTTTTCTCCTAACTCGTGGGCACAATGAGTAAAATAATAGCACTCTGTAAATCCCAATGCACTCAATTTTAAGCACGCTCGATGAACATCGAATCTCCATAACTAAAGAAGCGATAAGAATGCCGAACTGCATGTGCGTAGGCAGCCATAATCCTATCATATCCGCCAAAAGCCGTGACTAACATCAGCAAGCTGGATTGTGGTAAGTGAAAATTAGTAATTAGGGCATCAACAACCTGAAATTGATAACCCGGTGTGATGAAAAGCTGCGTTTCTCCTTGAAATTGCTGTAACTCACCCGAGATGGAAGCTGCCTCTAATGAGCGAACAACAGTCGTACCTACCGCAACCACTCGCCCTCCCGATTGTTTCGTTTTTTTAACTATCTGACATAGCGTATCATCCACATCAACATACTCAGGATGCATAACATGTTCACTTAGATCATTAACTCTAACAGGCTGAAAAGTTCCTGCCCCAACATGCAAGGTTAACTCAGCCAAGCAAATTCCAGCTGATTCGAGTTGTTGTAGCATGGCATTATCAAAGTGCAAACCTGCTGTTGGCGCAGCGACAGCTCCCGGATGTTTGGCATATACTGTTTGGTAACGCATCAAGTCTTCCTTTTCTGGTGAGCGTTCCAGGTAAGGTGGTAATGGAATCTCTCCATGCGCCTCTAATAGTTCTAGTAATTTGCCCTCCCCTGAAAAGCGTAGAAAGAATAAATCACCTTCACGACTCAGCACTTTCGCCTGGATTTTTCCTTGTGAAAACGCTAAACCACTACCGGGCTTAGGGGCTTTGCTAAACTTTAAATGGACAAGTGCCTCGTGTTCGCTAGTGATGCGTTCAATTAAGCACTCTACTGCCCCACCCGTTTCTTTCCTACCATATAAGCGGGCAGGTATCACGCGAGTATTATTGAAAATCAATAGATCCCCTGGTCGCAAATAATGAGCAAGGTTAGCAAATCTATCATCCACGAATGCTTTATTTTTTTCGCAAACTAACAGATGACTAGCAGTGCGATCAGGTGTAGGGAACTTCGCAATTAAGGACGGTGGTAAATTGTAATCAAAATCACTCAACGAATACATAAAATTCCTCAAAAATGCTTATTTTGATCTATTTTTAGACATTACACAAGAGCCCACAATGATTACCTGATGTGATTGCAATGGATCATGTCTATGCACTATTTAGGAGGTTAATGCATAAACGAGATAGGGGTTGTTTGTTTTCAATAAATTATTCACCAGGTGTTCTCTTAATGATATAGTCAGCGGGTTGATCAAATGAGGATATGCTCCAATGAATGAAAAAAATCACCCGCCCCGAGATGAGATAACGTTAGCCAAAAATGGCCGTATGGCGTTATGCCGTTGTTGGCAATCCAAAAACTTTCCCTATTGTGATGGCGCTCACAAGCATTTAGGAGAAAAGCTAGGTCCTGTTATCGTACATGCAGCTGAGGAAGCTTAACTGAGAATTCGCTGCCTACCTAGGTAGTTTTTTGACTACCCTCCCGTCGAAACCCTAATCTCATTGTCACAAGAATCGAGCTGACAACTATCTGTGTGTTCACTGCAGATTGCGATTGCATTGGTACGAGCGGCGCTATCACTTGTCGCCCAACCCATATACCTTTGACCATTACTTCCTTGTGCTACACATTTATGATTTCCCCAGTTGGCTGGGTTGGTGTCATGACTCTCTGTTTTAGTCACACAGCCTGACAACATCAATGTCAGTGTGATTAAGCTAATGATTGCTTTCAAAATGCCTCCCTTTAATCCGAAATTAATTCGGCGTTTATGTCCTCCCACTTTCGGCTCAGTAAGCTGAAAACTAATCGCTTTCAACGCAAAGCCGATATTTCGATAACAAGAATAACACAAGCAGATAGATCGAATATACCGGGAAAATAGCTAATTTCTAATCCTCTGCCGTATCTAAGTTAACTCCTTCCGATTTTTAAATGCTTCTAAACAAATCGGATTTTCGAGTGCTGTGATATTGCCGGGGTCACGGCCATTAACAATCTCTTTTACGGCCATTTCAACTAACTTACCATTGACGGTTTTCGGTAACTCAGCAACAGAAAGAACAATGGCAGGGACATGTTTGGGAGAAAGTTTTTTTCGGATAGTTTGTTTGATATGCGTAATCAATGCATCATTTAGCTCAACACCCGTTTTTAACACCACAAACAAAACAATTCGCTCATCACCCTGCCACGTTTGCCCAACAGCCAAAGCTTCAGACACGCCATCAACCCAAGAAACTGCTTGATAAATTTCAGCCGTTCCAATTCGAATGCCACCGGGATTCAGTGTTGTATCTGAGCGGCCAAAAATAATGGTCGACATATTTTCGCGAATCAATGCAAAATCACCGTGCGCCCAAACATTAAAAAAGCGATCGAAATAGGCAGATTGATAGCGCTCCCCTTCTGGGTCTCCCCAAAAATAAATCGGCATGGATGGAAAGGGTGTGACACAGACGAGCTCTCCCCTCTCCCCGATTAATTCATCTGCATTTTCACCATAAATTTTCATATGCATCCCTAGACCTGCCGCTTGTAGCTCACCGCGATAAACAGGTAGCAAAGGATTGCCCAGGAAAAAACAAGAAATAATATCGCTACCGCCAGATATGGAGGATAGCTGAATGCCGGATTTAATTTTTTCTGCTACATAGTCAAAGCTACTAGGTAATAAAGGTGAGGCTGTTGCTAAAATCATTCTCAATGATTGAAGTGAATTTGTCTCTTTAGGAGCCAAGCCCTCAGCCTCACAGACTTCTAGATATTTGGAACCCACGCCCAAAACATCTACCTTTTCTTCATCAATTAAATCAAATAATCTTGTTTTTTTAGGGAAAAAAGGAGACCCATCATACAGGACTAGCGTACCTTCTGCAGCCAAAACAGATACGGACCAATTCCACATCATCCAGCCACAAGTGGTATAAAAAAGAAGTTTTTCTCCTGGTTTCATATCGCCATGTAAACGATGTTCTTTTAAGTGCTGCAACAAGGTTCCCCCTGCGCCATGAACAATGCATTTAGGTTTTCCAGTAGTGCCCGAAGAAAATAAGATATAAACTGGATGCGAAAATAAAAAGTATTCAAATTTAATCTCATTGACATAACTGTAATTCTGCATAATGAGATCATAGTGTACTGAATTTTCAATTTCAGAGCAATCTGCTCCTACAAAAGGTAAAATAATCGTACTTTGAATTGAGCTTAATTTTTTTTGAAGTTGCATTATTTTTTCAAGGTGTTCATGACATTTTCCATTGTAGTAATGACCATCTACAGCAATAAGAACTAACGGGGATACTTGATGAAATCGCGCAACCAATGCATCTAAACCAAAGTCGGGGGAGCAAGAACACCAGACAGCTCCCAGGCTGGTGACTGCTAACATACACACAACTGTCAAGTGAAAATTAGGTACCACTGCACACACACGATCATCGGCAGCAATACCTTCATCTCGTAAATATTGGGCCATAATAGCAACTTGATGCCACAATTCAGCATAAGTCAAAGTGGCTCTATCGCCATTTTCACCCGTAAAGGTAATCGCTAGCTGGTTATCTTTTCGCCGCAATAAATTTTCAGCGAAATTAAATAATGCGCCGCCCATCCAAATAGAATCTTGAATTTTTTCGCCTGAAATATAAACAATACTGGGTTGTGCTTTACATTTGATATCAGACCAGTCCCAAAATGCATGCCAAAACTCACCGGGATCTTCGACTGACCAGTTGTACAGAGCTGGATAATCTTTGAAATGAACCCCTAAGCGATGATTCACATAGGTCATAAACTGTGCCATTTGCGAATGATGGAATGCGCTTTTTTCTGGCGACCAAAAAACTGTCATATAAGAATTCCTCCGTATACCCTAACTCATTATAATAGATGATTACGGATGCCAGCGAATCCATTCGAATTTTCTCCAATAACAGCAAGCCTTTTACCGATTAAAGCATTAGAAATAAAAATGCGGTTTGATTTTTTAAACATTTCCAACGTAATTGATTGAACTAAACAGCCTTCTTGAATCAATAAATCGCGATACGTGCCTGGCAGTAAGCCAGCGCTGACTGGAGAGGTTATGAGTCGACCATCGAGCTCGATATAAAAGTTAGAACGCGTGCCTTCTGTGATCACCCCGGATTGGTTAATAAATAGACAATCGAAGTCGCTTGTTGTTGACAAGACTTGATTATAAAAATTTCGAAGCAGACTATCATCAAATTTATACAAAAATTGTTCAGGTGGGAAATCAGCTATCGGTTCTTGAATGAGATGAATTGATAAATCTCCCGTAGGAGCGGAGTAGGGTTCGGCGACTAAATCCATTTGACCATGTTTACTATAAATTAAACGTAATTTTTGTTCTCTATTTTTTGGTTGATCAGAAATGAAGTCTCTTAGCTGAGATAGAATAGAATTTAAGTTAAAAAAAAACCGTTTTTACGGCATGCGTCTTCTAACCTAACTAAATGAAGTTGCTGATTTCTAATGACGTGCCCAGTTTGCAGTAACAGGGTTTCAACTAAACGGGAGCTCATCTCAACTCAACTTGCAAAGCATCTGCCAGATCTTTTTGAAGTGGCTGAATATATTCTGCTACAAACTTGGATTTTTCATTTTCGATTGAATCAAAGCAAGGTTTTATCTTTCGAAGCATTTGCTCTACTTCATTGTCGCCCTGACGTTTTTCCAGACGAGAGAATGCATTTTTCAGAATGATGGCTGTTTTGTAATGGAAGTAAGATCCAAAAGATAATACCTCTTCCTCTTTAAGCGGCTTTAAAGATAAATTATCTAATCGACGAATTAAAGAATGACGTGTTTCTATCAACGATAATTCATGGCGTTCATTTTCGTTGACGAAAACCTCTCGTTCACGTAAGTGAGTCAAAATTGTATCGCAGGCTGCTTGATGCAACTTACGCAACAAAGTATCCAAGCTTGAAATTTTAGTTAATATTTTTTTACGCAGTTTTTCTACTTTGGCTGGCGTTAACTTGTTCACATCGATTTTTGAGCAATCAAACTGGACGAGAAAATCGGGAGTAACAGAATTGGAGTCTTCTTTTACAGCACGAAGCACCGTTAAGACTTGCTCTATTTTCACTAAAAGATTGGCTAAATCTCTAAAAAAAAACGAAAACCCACCATTAAAGGCGTCTTCCAAGACCTTTGTTTTATGCAATGACTCAAGCGTCTCCTCTTTGTTGGAAGAGCCATATTTTTTGACGATTGCTGAAAAACTCGGCCAATTATTCAGAATATATTGACTGTTTGTCGTAAAATCTTGCATGTAGGTTATTTTTTTTTTAGCCATTAATTTTCCCACTTATTCTGATCAGTCCCGATTAAAGATAAAAACAGCCCTTTTAGCGTTTTTCCACACACCTGCTTTTTCTTCTAAAGGCTAGCCTATCGATCTTGAGTTAAATCAGCCCCATCGCCTTAACTACATTATACTCATCTTGAAGCTCAGCTAACGTAGCAGCCATTTTTTCTTTCGCAAATGTATTATGCTCTATACCGGTGACAATACGGCATTCGCCATTCACTGTACGACAAGGAACTGAATAAATAAGTCCTTCGGGTACACCATAAGCGCCATTGACATGTATTGCCATAGAATAGTGTTTTAAAGGAGGTGTCTCATGTGTTAAGTGATGAATTCCATCGACAATTCCATTTGCGGCAGAGCCAGCAGAGGATACACCACGGGCTTTAATCACTGCTGCCCCGCGTTGTTGAACAAGGGCAATATATTCGTTTTTCAACCAAGATTCATCACCGATTACTGTCACTGCAGGATGACCATTGATTTTAGTGTTATAAAAATCAGGATATTGTGATGCAGAGTGGTTGCCCCAAATAGTAATATCTGTTACCGAATTCACGCTCACACCCGCTTTAATCGCAAGTTGTGTTGCTGCACGATTCTGATCGAGCATGGTCATCGCGTAAAAACGATCTCTGGGAAGGTCCGGAGCATTATGCATCGCAATCATCGCGTTAGTGTTGCATGGGTTACCAACCACAAAGATGCGCACATCATCAGCGGCATAATCATTGATTGCTTTACCTTGGGCACCAAAAATTTTACCGTTATGGGTCAATAAATCCGAACGCTCCATCCCTGCTTTTCTGGGCATGGCCCCGACTAAAATTGTCCAATTCACACCCGAGAACGCTGTTTTCAAATCTGAAGTACATACTATTTTTTTAAGCAATGGAAATGCACAATCCTCAAGCTCCATAACAATACCCGCTAATGCGGGTAAAGCCGCTTCCATTTCTAGCAAATGCAAATCAAGCGTCACATCATGACCGAAAACCTGACCAGAAGCTAAACGAAATAACAGCGCATAACCAATCTGACCTGCTGCTCCTGTGATTGCTACTTTTACATGGTTGCTCATACTGACCCCTTTAGCTAAAACACTAGGTTCAATACCTTACCCAATTGCGAGGTATCGCCCAGTGCTAAAAATGATGGATTTATCAAACTATCTTTCCTGTTGTATGTCAATGGCTGCCCAAGGACATCCACCAATACACCGCCCGCTTCTTCGAGTATCACTTGTCCAGCAGCCGTATCCCATTCGCTAGTTTCTGTAAATTTCGGATAAATATCTTGTTCCCCTTTTGCAATCGTGCAGATTTTATAGGAGCTATTAACGGGATGTAAATCGATAATGCCTGACTTTCTCAGCTGACTTAAATTGGGTTCAATATCATCAAAACGACCAACCGTCACCCGCAAATGTCCCCAATTGAGTTGAACTGATTTTAAACGCTGAACCGTCCGACCTACCTCGATCATAAAGCTACCTTGGTTAACTGTTCCATAATAGATTCGATCCGAAACGGGCGCATAAATAACTCCCAAAACGGGACGATGATCGATGATTAGTGCAATATTAACTGTGTAACAAGAATCTCCTTGAACAAAACCGCGTGTTCCATCTAATGGATCAACCAGCCAGTAAGCGGACCACTGTTGACGCGCTTTCCAAGAAAAATGACTGGCTGTTTCTTCTGTTAACGTGGGAACAGAATAATCTAACCCAAACAAATGCTCACGCACGATCTCATCTGCTATTAAGTCTGCTTGGGTTACCATTGTTTTGTCGGGTTTGTGCTGTTTGGCTAAGCGCTTTTCCTTACGATAGTAAGGTAACGTCGCAGCACCTGCTATTCGGGCAATCGCGATCACATCCTGCAAGAGTGCAGGGTCCGTATAGGTGTCTGACATGATGAAAAGGTAGCATGTGAATAAAAACTTCACAAGCGCTCTCGGTTGTTCGTAAGACGCTCACCGAATAAAGGTCGGTTTTTATCTTAGCCAAGAATGGGTACTATGGTATCATTTGTGTTTAGGGGGAATTGTGAACAAAGAACCAACGGAACACTGTGTCGAAAATGTGATCACTTGGCTACAGAGCTGGCAGGATAGTCTGTGCGCATTTCTGGAGGATTTCGAACCGAATCAACGTTTCCATGAAGATAATTGGCGTTATTCCGGCAATGGCGGTGGTCGATCTCGTGTATTAAAAAACGGGGAGATATTGGAACAAGCAGGCGTTAATTTTTCCCATATATTCGGTGAATCCTTACCAGCAGCTGCCAGCAAAGCTAGAGCTCACTTAGTAGACACCCCTTTTCAAGCGACCGGGGTTTCGCTTGTCGTCCACCCGGATAGCCCCTTTATTCCAACTGCACATGCTAATTTGCGCTTATTTTTAGCGGAAAATGCAAACTCCTCAACTTTGCCGCATTGGTGGTTTGGGGGTGGTTTTGACCTGACGCCCTACTACGGTTTTGAGCAAGACTGTAGGCTTTGGCATAAGTGCGCTCAGGCAGCCTGTGACGAGCTCTCACCTAGCGCTTATACAGAGTACAAAGCATGGTGCGATCGTTATTTTTACCTGCCACACAGAAAGGAGCAGCGCGGCATCGGAGGCCTCTTTTTCGATGACTTAATCTATCCTAATTTTGAAACTTGCTTTGCCTTTATTCGAGCAGTCGGGAAAAATTTTATCCACGCGTATCGAAGCATTTGCGAAAAACGCCGTGATCTATCGTTCACACCTGAACAAAAAGAATTTCAGCTGTATCGACGCGGACGTTATACCGAATTTAACTTACTATACGATCGTGGAACTTTATTTGGCTTGCAATCGGGTGGGCGCACAGAATCTATTTTAATGTCGATGCCTCCACGCCTTCGTTTTGAGTATAATTGGCAGCCAGAAGTTGGCAGTGAGGAAGCTCGATTAACCGATTATTTTTTAAAACCCCAAGACTGGATCAATCAACCTGTGAGAAATGCAGATGTCAACTTTTAAAACCGCAATTATCCCTACTCGTGAAAACGATTATAATGAATGGTACCAGCAAGTTGTCAAAGCTGCTGAATTAGCAGAGCATTCCCCTGTTCGGGGTTGCATGGTGATAAAACCCTGGGGGTATGGCATTTGGCAAAAAATTCAAGCAGCACTCGATCTTCAATTTTCGATGCGGGGTGTCGAGAATTTTTATTGCCCGATTTTCATTCCGAAAAGTTATTTAGAACGAGAGGCTAAGCATATTGATGGCTTCGCAACTGAGTGCGCTGTTGTGACACATCATCGTTTAGAAAAAAATAGCGAGGGTAAGCTCGTTCCTGCCGGGGAACTGGAAGAACCCCTAATTATTCGACCGACCTCAGAAACAATTATTGGAGAAATGTTTTCGCGTTGGATACAATCACACCGCGATCTACCACTCAAGCTCAATCAATGGGCCAATGTCGTTCGCTGGGAAATGCGCACTCGTTTATTTTTAAGAACCAGTGAGTTTCTTTGGCAGGAGGGACATACTGCTCATGCTACCCGTGAAGAGGCCGAAAAGTGTTCTCAGGAAATGGTTCAGGTCTATGCGGATATAGCACGAAATTATTTAGCTATGCCAGTGATTGTCGGGATGAAATCCTCTAATGAGCGCTTTCCAGGAGCAACTGATTCCTACACCATTGAAGCAATGATGCAGGATAATAAAGCTTTGCAAGCCGGTACGTCACATTTTTTAGGACAAACTTTTGCAAAAGCATTTAATATTCACTTTACGGACCACGACAGCAAGCAAGCAACTGCCTGGACCACATCATGGGGCGCTTCAACGCGGTTAATTGGAGGCTTGATTATGTCACACGCAGATGATAATGGTATGATTGTGCCGCCACGCGTAGCTCCACACCAAGTCGTTATTCTTCCAGTTGCACATAAGGCAGCTAACCTGAGTTCCCTAGAAACTTATTGTGAAAAATTAGCCGAAAAAATCCGAGAGAACACGGTTTTTGGCGAGCCGATTCGTGTGCATATTGATAAGCGCGATATGCGCCCTGGGGACAAAGCATGGAATTGGATCAAAAAAGGTGTACCTATTCGCATTGAAATCGGTCCGAAAGAATTAGAAAATGCAGCGATTTGTTTTAGCAGTCGAATTAAAGAGGTCCGAGAGAAAGAAACAATTTCTGCTCAGATCTTTCTGGAATCATTACCACATAAGCTAGAGGAAATACAACGCATATTGTATGAAAAAGCGTTAAACCGTTTAGAAGAGAATACCTGCATCATCCAGTCACGCGAAGAACTAGAGAATTATTTTTCGAACCCAAAAGCGGGGTTCGCTAAAGGGTATTGGTTAGATGCGAAAATTAACGATACGGTTGAGCACGCTTTAAAAGAAAAACATAAAATAACCATCCGATGCTTGATTCCAGATGCTGAAAAAGGAATCTGTCTTTTTAGCGGAAAACCCAATGCGCACTTAGCAATTTTTGCACGGTCATACTAGTCGTATAGACACATTCGCTTCATCATCGAAATACTGATCTCGCCCCGAAAATACGGACACCCTCTTAAGCTACCATCATTTCTTCAAACTGCTCAGGACTCAAGTACCCAAGCCTAGAGTGAAGCCGCTTTCTATGGTAGTACACGTCGATATAATCGAATAGGTGACTTTTTGCTAAAGCTCGTGTTGCAAATTTTTCACGATGAATTGCCTCCACATCGAGTATTTTACTCGCTTAATGGGGTGTCCGTAAAACTAAGGCTGGATCAATATAAGCCTGTATGCAATAGGTGAGCTATTTTATGTAGTCATTATGTTGATATCAAGAATTTGATTTGTTGCAGAAAACGATGCTGTGATAAAAAAATCCAGGAAGGATTCAATAGCTCATCGTCAATTTATCAAAAATGACGTAAAATAGCTTCTCTCTGGAGTAAAAAAGGAAAGTGCGCATGTATCAGCAGCTACTATCAGAACTAGATAATCAATCCCTGATTATTACAGTTAATCAACGGCTCTGTGCACACTTATTGTTGGAGTATGGGAAAATTCAACGTAGCCCTGTATTTTGCACGCCTAAAATCACGGCTCTTAATTCGTGGCTAAAGCAACAGTGGGAGGAGTGCGACCTTCCCCAACAACTATTGGAATCTCATCAAGTGCATTGGCTTTGGCAACAAGTGATTGAAAATAGCCCGCATACACATTTTATTTTACCTATCACACAAATCGCACACCTAGTCAATGAAGCTTACTCACAGATGCATAACTGGCAAGTTCCTTTTGCTGCTGTTGCTCAATCCGAAGATATAGATCATCAGACTTTTTTAAATTGGTCGCGTGAATTTGATGAATTACTGACGAAACACCAGGCCATCACAACAGCGCATCTGGCCAGTAAATTAAATAGTCATCTAGACTTTTCTTTGCTGCCTGAAAAAATATATTTGGTCGGTTTTCAAGATATGCCACCTACTTTCTCTCAGTTATTTAAACATGCAATTCCCGTAACCATATCCCCCACCTCTCAAACAGTTGTTCGTACACAAGCGACTAATAACTCAACTGAACTGATTGCCATGGCTAGTTGGGCTAAGCAGTTATCGACGGAGTCGAACCCCAAGCCTCGGATTGGCTGCGTCATACCTGAGTTACAATCGCTTCGTAAACAAACTGTCGAAATTTTTCATCGCAGTTTTCACGAAGATCATTCACCGATGACACCTGAATCAATTTACCCCTTTAATATCTCGGCAGGGCAGCCTCTGCTCGATTATCCCATCATTCATGATGGCTATGAAGCTTTGTTATTATTGAGCGAAGATTTCATCTCAACCGATAAGTTACGTCAAGTACTCGCCTCTCCTTATATTTTTCCACTCGAGGATGGAATGATCGAAGCAGCTGAATTCGATATCACCATACGCAACCTACAACTGACGACACTGCCATTCTCATTATTAAAAAAGAAACTAATGAAGTACCCCGCCCTACAACGCGTTGCTGATTTTTTATCGATGAACCTCACGTCTTTTCAATTCCCCAGCGAATGGGCACAAAGCTTTGTGCAGCAATTGGAAAGCATCGGGTGGCCAGGTTCACAAAGCCTCAGTAGTGAGGAATATCAATTACTCTCACAATGGATTAATCAGCTCCAGGCACTAAGCTGCCTAGATGATTTTTCTGGGCCTATTAGCCGATCTATTGCTATATCACATCTGCACTATTTGTTAAGCAGTGTTAGTTTTCAACCGCAAACCGATCATTCCAATGCAAACATTCAAGTACTTGGTCTACTAGAAGCAGCTGGTCTTCCCTTCGACTACCTTTGGATTATGGGCTTGGATAACAGTTCTTGGCCACCCACCGCACAAAACAACCCATTTATTCCACAAGCGTTACAAAAAATTTATAAGCTTCCACATAATAGTAGCGAGCATGAGCTAATTTATACGATGAAACTTCAAGCATCTCTCATCGCACACTCAAAGCACACGATTCTAAGTTCACCTATGCAAGACAGTAGCACTCAGAAACAACCCAGTGCTCTGATTACCTCTTTTAATCTAGAATCTATCACTTATTGTGACAATGAATTCGTCCCAACAGGTCGTTTAGAAAATTTTTATGAAGATTATGCACCTATCTTAATGAAGAATAAAAAACTAAAAGGGGGGACAGATATTGCATCCGATCAAGCGGCTTGCCCATTTCGTGCTTTTGCACGGCATCGACTAGGTACACAATCACCACGCGATTTATTTTTCGGTGTCAGTCCTTTATTGCATGGAACATTATTGCATGAAGTGCTCGAGCGCATTTGGCATGAACTTCAATCTCAAAAAGCCTTATTAGCTTTAAACGAAGAAAAACAATTAGCCTTGATTCGAGCTCATGTTGATGCTGCAACCAGAGAAAAAGAAAATATTCCTGCACGTTTTCTCCAATTAGAAAAAGAACGCCTCATGGATCAAATTCAGAATTGGCTCAATATGGAAAGAGAGCGCCCTCCTTTTTTTGTTGTAGCTATTGAGAAAACAGAAAAGATTTTCTTCAAAGACCATGAAATGACTGTACGCATGGACCGAATTGATCAGCTGCCTGATAAATCATTGGTCGTTTTAGATTACAAAACCTCTCGAGTCGCTAATCCGATAAAATGGTTAGCTTCCCCCCCCCTGGAATCCCAGCTACCTTTTTATGCCTGTTTTAGCCAAGATCATGAACGAATCGTTGGTTGCGGCTATGCGTTGATTAACCGCGATGGCTTTAGTTTAAATGGTTTTGTCAGCACCACTCATGCAGAACAAATTCCGATGGATACGTTAAAGACAGTCAGCCAGCACACAACACTCTCTGATTGGTCAAACACGCTTCGAAGTTGGAAAAAACAGCTAGGAGAATTAATGGATTCTTTTATCGGTGGTTACGCAGCTGTGGATCCCAATCCCGTTGCAAGACCGTGTGATCATTGCGAGCTAAGTACACTTTGTCGAATTGAGGAGCATGAGTCAATATGACACGAATAAACGATGTATCCGAACGATTAACGTGCCTAGATATCAATCAATCATTTATCGTTCAAGCACCGGCTGGATCGGGTAAAACAGAATTACTGACACAACGTTTTCTGCGTTTACTGGCTTGTGTTCTAACCCCTGAAAATATTATTGCAATTACCTTCACACGTAAAGCATCTGGAGAAATGCGAGAACGAATTATTCATGCGTTGCAAAATGCCGATCAGGAAAAAGAGCCAGAAGCCGAGCATGCCAAACTTACTTGGAAATTAGCTAAAGCGGCTCTAGCGAATGATAAAAAATTGGATTGGAAACTCTTGAAAAACCCCAATAGATTACGAATATTAACCTTAGACTCATTGGCGTTGCTTCTATCTCAACAAATGCCGGTTACGAGTGGCTTTGGCGCTAAACCTAAAATTTGCGAAGATGCTCGATTTTTTTACGAAACAGCTGTCGAGCGTTTTATCACCCGGGAACAGAATGAACAAATAACGGCATCGATGGATCGACTACTGCGTAATTTCGATAACCAAGCCGATCTCGTTAAACGGCTGTTGGTTCAGTTACTGGAAAAACGTGAGCAGTGGTTAGCGTATATCGTCCCATTTTTAAAGGATAACGATACACTAAAAAAACACTTAGAATCTTCTTTGGTTGCAGTTAATACAGATATCTTGGCACAATTACTGAAAGCTTGGCCGCAGAATAATTTAGATGAATGGCATAGTTTGTTATATTACAGCCTGTCCCAGTCTGAAGATCCTTCGATAAAAGCACTCTGTATTTGTTATCCCAAGATACTATCAACTGATCCAAGCCACCTTCCGTATTGGAAAGTATTGGTTAACTTAATTTTAACGCAACAAAATACGGTTAGAAAACAACTCACGAAAAAACAAGGGTTTCCCAGTCCATCCAGTTTTTCTAAACATGAAGCAGAGAAGCACGCGAATTACAAAATGCGTGGACTTATTTGTCTCGAGGAATTAGCGAATAATAATAACTTAGTGCTTGCGCTAACAACGCTAAAGCATGCTCCTCCCCTCCAGTTTGATGCCGACACCTGGGAATCGCTCAGCGATTTAATTGATTTGCTTCCTTGGTTGGTCGCTGAGCTGAATTGTATTTTTCAGCGTACCGGCCAAATAGACTTTAATGAGTTAACGTTAGGTGCGTTACGTGCCTTAGGAAGTGATGAGCAGCCGACTGAATTGGCTATGAAATTAGATTATCAAATACTGCACCTACTCATAGATGAATTTCAAGACACCTCTATTTTACAAGCTGATTTAATCCGAAAAATTATTTCTGAGTGGCAACCGGGAGATGGGCGTAGCTTATTTGTGGTTGGCGATCCCATGCAGTCGATCTATCGTTTCCGCAATGCTGAAGTTAGTTTATTTATGCAAGCACAGGAAATAGGGATTGGTCATATTCCACTGAAGGCTATTTCGTTGAGTTCAAATTTTCGTTCAGATGCTTCTTTGATTGATTGGGTGAACACGACGTTTAAGCACATATTCCCTCGAACGCCTCAACAAAGTATTGGGGGGGTCCCTTACAGTCATGCTGTTGCGGTGCGTTGCGACAACAATAAAACGGCAGGTGTTAGTTTTCTAAAACCGGTAAGCCATACTCAAGAAGAAGCCTTAACCATTGCAGAACATATCCATCATTTGCGTAAAGACTCCCCCACAGATAGTATCGCTATTTTGGTTCGCACTCGTCATCAGTTAAAAAAACTGATCCCTACGTTACAAAAAAATGGCATTTCATTTAAAGCAACTGAAATTGATTACTTAGGCGAACGACGAGAAATTCAAGACTTACTCGTATTAACAAAAGCATTGCTGCATCTCGCCGATAAAACAGCATGGCTCGCTTTATTACGCAGCCCATTTTTGGGTTTTAACTTAGCGGATTGTTTAGCCATAGCAGAAGAAAGTATCGGAAACATCATTTGGCCCGCCATTAAAACTGCTGCCATCAGTGAAGAAGCAGACGCTCGACGGCAAGTCGTTCTTCCACTATTAACACACGCATTAAAGCATATTCGTCGATGCCGGTTATCCAACTGGGTAGCTCAAACCTGGCAAGCCTTGGGTGGAAGACATACACTGACCTCTTCAAATGAACTGAATAATGTTCGTCGTTTTTTTGACTGTCTTTCTCAGCATGAGGATGATTATAATCAGAAGCGGTTTGAACAATCATTACAGAAATTATTTGCTGAAGATCATCATACAGCAGAAAATCCTGTTTTAGTGATGACTATCCATAAATCAAAAGGCCTGGAGTTTGACCATGTTATATTACCCAATATCAACTATGGCAAATCACCTCAAGATTCAGATCTCTTGATCTGGTCAACCATTAGCTTCACCCATGGGCACACTGGATTATTATTAGGTATTTTACCGAGTAAGAAAAAAAACTGCCAGATTTATGAATATCTTCGTTACCTACATACACAACAATTGAATCAGGAAACGTCTAGGCTATTTTATGTCGCAAGCACACGCGCCAAGAAAAGTCTCCAGCTAAGCACGGTTTCAGCGCATAAATCCGCTAGATCTGGCAGTTTTATGGAAAAATTAGGCCTAGAATTAGCGAATGAGAATGGAACTCCAGAGATATCAGCGATAAAACTAAAATCGAACAATCAACGAATTCCCCTTAAGAAATTCACAGAATTGACTCGCCCTTCTAACTTACCTACTATTGGTTGCAACAATACAATTAGCTTACATCTGGCTTTTTTACAAAGCATACTGGGATCTGTCATCCATGCTTATCTGCATGATTTGAGCCTAAATAAAAGCTGGAGTGATGAACAATTATCCTGCGCCTTGATTCGGCATGGATTACCTAAGCGCTTTTTGACCACGTATATTCAAACAATTAAAATAGAAATTCAGAAAATATTACTCGATGAAAAAGCCAGATGGATTTTATCGGATAAGCACAAAGATGCAAAAAGTGAATATTCTCTCTCAGAAATAACACCTATTGGCTTACGAACACATGTCGTGGACAGAACGTTTATTGATCGAGGTGTACGTTATATTATTGATTACAAAACCAGCTCACCTATGGGCACATCGCTTTATGCTTTTGTGAATTCAGAATTAGCGCATCATGAATCTCAGCTAAAACGGTATGAAACCTTATTTTCAGATGGATCTGAACCGGTTATAAGCGGACTGTATTTCACAAATCTGCAGCTGTGGGTTCCTCGAGTTTTAGAGTAGAGAAGTAAAGCCGATGAATGCTTAGACAGGCATTTAGTTTGAGATACATTGAGGTGAGAACATAACGAGAAAACACTTTTTATATGATTACATTTCGTGGATTTCTCACCTCGTGGTATAGCCAAAAATTACCTATGCATGCCGCTAGTCGAAGTGGGTACAACAGGCGCGTTACCCCTGCCTTGATTCCTCTTGAGAACACTACGAATGTATTCTCGGCACTCCTTACGTCTATCTAACAAGGCTTGAAAACGTGGATCTTTAGGACCAATGACCTGGCCTCGAATCCACATGCGATAGTCTTGTGTTTCATTGTTACCCATATAATACGTATTTGCCCACATAGCTGCTCGACTCGTTCGATCCAGATCAGTCACTCGCATGATAAATAATGGCTTTAATGCGGGTACAGCATCAAGAACCGAGGGCTTAATCGTGACCTGATGATTAACCAATACATTTAATACGTTTAGCCATGAACCAGATCGAGCGGCGAAGTGAGCAGCGGTGCTTTGTGCACGAATAGCTTGTTTGGCTGCTGTTTTACATGCAATGACTGCATAGCCCATTCCTAAAAAACCGCAACTACCAGGATATTCCATACACTTAGGGTTAGGGTCCTTAGCCGTCGCGTTGGCATCAGCACCGCATCGAATCAATGTATCCACCGTTTCATCATGACCTTGCATAGCCGCTAAATGTATCGGCCTGTAGCCGAAAACTTTTTGTGCATCCAAATCTGCGCCATACTTTGACAACATTTCAATACAGTCACTATGTCGAAACAAAGCCGCATAATGGACGGGCTGACACCCATCAACCGATTTAGCGAAAAGGATGTACCGCATTCGATCTTCTCTACTGAGTGCTTTAAAATAAGTCGGTGAATCAGTTTCATCCGGATCTAGCTGACAATTCTCTGAATCAGGCATAGATTGAATAAACTGGGCTATCAACTCAATAACAGCCGGATGTCCTGCTATACAAGCATAGTGGATAGGCAGCTTATCTCTATCTATTTTTTGGGTATCATCATCTGTTGTAATCTCCGAGCTGCCAGCAAATTTTGGATGAATGCCACCACCCATCTGGAGAAATACTCTCAGGCAATCAACCCGACCTAATAATGCAAAATGATGAGCTAATGTCAATCCATTGGCTAACCGCTTATTGAATTGACCCTTAGGAATAGCTAATATTTCGAGTGCCCTCTCAAAAGCGAATTCATCCTGGGGAGTGGGTTCCAATCTAGGCTTGATTGAATCCCGCATAGGTGGCAACAAGGCACTGAGTTTACACTGTATAGCCAGTGTTTTTTCATACCCACGCTCATATCCACCCACAAAAAAAGGGCCAACCGTTCCGCGGTTAAGAAAGTATAGATACAACTCTCTTGCTAGGAGTGCATTATTAGCATCATCCCAAGTTGCGCTACTTGTAGTCGGGACACGCATCGAAAAAGTATCATGCGTTGGATTTTTAATGACTAATTGATTATTTGTTGGCTGCAATGTAAAAACTAATTCATTTAATTCTCTTGTCATTGCTCGACTCTCATTGTTAAATTTCTAAAGTTTCGAAAAAAACTAGGATAAACTCTCCTATGCGATAATGCAAACGCCACTTTCCTTTTTGTAGCACTCTTGACTGATATCGTCAACACGCCCCTCTTTTGCAAAAACAGATAATAAGTGAATACAGTGACCCCTTTGGGCCATCACATTCATAGGGCCATTTCTAGCAGCTGTTGTCGTCGCTTGCGTTGGAGTGACACCTCGTTTAAGCATCCCATGTAGCGTTTTCAATTGACCAAATTTAGCCGCTAAATCGATCGGTCGTAACCCCTGGCTGTCTTTTTCATCTCCCTGATTGCGTAAATTCATTTCATAGAGGCAGGATAAAACCTTATCTGCTCCAAACTGAGCAGCGACATGAAACATAGATTGCTTCTTCGTGTTTTTTTCGTGAGGATTTGCACGATGAGTTATCAGAATTTTTAGGCACTTAACTGCATCATATTGAGCAGCAAGATGCATCAACCCAGATTGAGTCCCAGAATCCGTCACTTGAATATTTTGTTTCATTGTAATTAGGCGTGTCAAGATATCGCCTGAATCATTCTGTATCGAAAAATTCACAGGAGAAGTTGAAAAATCAACTCCAAACAGATCAACAGCACCAGAGGATAGCAGTGCATCAAAGAGAGGGGATGAAGAATGAGCAGCTGCGTAAGCAAGTGGAGTGATCCCTTTCTTATTTTTAGGATTGGGATTGGCTTTCATTTCTAGTAGCAATGAAAGGCAATCTGGATTGTCCTGCGTTTTATCATAGACCGCAAAAGTAACGGCCGTATCATTCACCCCATCTTGTAATTCTAGATTAGGGGTAAATTTTCCAGGCATGAATAAAAGACAGGTTAACGCACCTAATTCATGATAGAAGGCAGCTACTTGGATAGGGGTATATCCCTGGTTATTTTGCATATTAACATTTGCACCCTGAGTGATTAACCATGCTACTTGATTAACGGCACCTTCTTTAGCGGCATCATGAAGGGCTGTGTTTCCATCGGCATCTTGCATATCAACCCTCAATTTCACTGTGTATGTTGTTTGTGACACAAACGGAGTGGCCCAGGCATGCCCATCTTCTAACCGACTTAATTCTTCATCTCCCCTGCTACGTAATCTAGCACTCGCGTTTTCTAATTCTAAGGCCTGAGAACGAATCAATACGACCAAGCACTGAGCTTCCGAATAGCTGTACGCTCTAATCTTCGATGGCGCAGATGTTGTTAGTACATACGAAGGTTTGTCACAAGTATTAGAATTAAGATCAATACACAAACAAGCGAGCAACAATAAAACCTCAGCATGACCAGCTAATGCCGCAAAGGTGGCAGGTGCAGCCCTATTTAAATAGAGTTTTCTATCCTTAATCCTCTTAATTAGCGACTGATCTAACATCAAATTTTTAAAATCGGCAGGACTCAAACAACGCGTGGTTTGTATTAAAGTAGCTGCATATTGATTTAATAAAAACAAACTATCGACGTGTCCGTTAAGTGCCGAAAAGTGAACGGGTAATACAGGATTGGCTTCGCTCGCTGCATTAATATCAACAAAACAATGGGCTAAAACCAGCATGCACAGCGTGGCATTGTGAATGGCACAAAGTTGCGCTAAGTTCAATCCGTTAGCATCTAATGTCGTTAAATCAAATCCCGAGCGAACGATCACAAGCATTTTTTCTGCATCGTCTTCCATAATTGCTTTGTTGATCACTTCTGAAGTGATTTCTATTTCCGCAGGGGTATGAGGCAATTGGGATTCTATTTCTTTGAAACGATCTTTTATCGATTGATTTTTTTCTTTTAACCTAACGAATAAGGTTTCCATCGCGAGGCGAAAATTCTGCGGCGTTTCATTTTGAACAAAAAAATCAGGCATAAGCACCTCAAAAAAAAAATAGAATAGTTGAGCACCAAAAAAATGAACAATGCAAGTTCAGATAAATTAGGTGAATGGAGAACCCTTATCGATTCTACACTGGGATCAAAGATAGTCAAGACTCCCTTTTAACAGTGCGTTATTTAAAATAAAACAGTCGTATTTCTCTTCTTGCATCCTACACTAGGTGAAGGGAACGGATAGATTGGGCTCTGAGTTATCCTAAAAAAGTCGGATAGCAATCCTTCTATTTGGGAATAAGGCTCTTCATTCGTTCGGGCTTTTTTTTCTAGATTTGACTCGAGATAAATCGCTATTATTCCGTTTTGGACAAGATCCTTCTAGATAGTGGGTTGATTTTTTTAAACTTGATCCAAAAGAAAAAAGCATCATTCATTCGTGGGGTTATGCCAGAGGTCTACTATTATCTCATGGTTTTAGTCACGTTAACGAGAACATCATCATCTTCTATTGTCTGATACAAAAGCTGAAAATGGGTGGCATTGTTCGTGTACAATATATTAATTATTCCTTTAGGATGAGCGCAAGAGTGAGATTCACGGACACGAATTTCATTCGTCTGCGATTGTGGTTGCTCCCAAATATACAGATCAATATGAGATAACCGTGCATACGCTAATGCTGATCGGTAATCAAGCCACACACCCGCTGTTAAAAAGGAGTTTACGTATTTTTTATACACGTTTATTTCTGTGCAAGCGTCATTCAAGGCACTTTCGGTTGCCTCAGACGGATCACTTTGGTGATGGAGCAATGCGTGATACAGATTAGGGAAGGTTTTTGCTTCATCTTGTTGTATCATGTAATGCGATTTAATCGCTTCGCTAAGAGATTTCCTAACCGCAATCTTATGACCGTGTTCCAGTAATTTTTCGACTAATTTTTCCCGTGTTACACCCAACACCGTAAAACCACAGTTTCCATTACTCCCTGCACCCCGCGGGTCTGCCACCTTAAATTTTTTCAAGCTATTGCCAGCCCCGGTTGCTATTTTCAGATTGGGATCTAAATTCAGAGAACGCTGGACTTTATGAGTATTAGAAAGAGGTGAGGGTTGTTCATTCTCTTTTTTTCGTCTATTAGCCTGATGAGTTGAAAATAAGGTAGGTGGCATAGATTGGATAAAAGAACTATCTCCAGACTGACTTTTGAAGAAGCTTCTTGATGTGGATGCAAAGCCCAATTTTTTCATGAGTCTTCGGTGGGCATGAGAAATTCGATTCAAAACAGGATGCTCCGTTTGTTTAAGTATATCCATCATTTCGTCGCGCATTCTTTTATTCAGAGAAAAAACACGAACAATACCGTGATGATTTTTGTCAGCACCCAGCTGACATTCTTTTAATCCGCTGGAAACTAAAATGATGGCAGATAATGTTTTTTTTTGTTCTAACAAAATGCTAAGCCATGTTCGAACAAAATCAGGAACCGCACTCGTGATATCCAGGATTAAAATTTTTGGAGTACCTATCTGAGAAAGCGTGATTGGAGGGTTGATTATTTCTTTGGTTTCGCATCCATTGATATCCAAAAATAAAATGTCCGAAGTCAAACATGGCTGCTTCGAAAAAGTAATCTTCGCATGCTTAGCCCAATCTTCAATTGTATTTCTTAGTTCGTAATACGGATTGATGAAAGAAAAAACGGGACTCGTTTTTTTTTCTTTCTTCCTGAGGTAATTCGCGGCCATCTCAATACCTGCCCAAATACTACGAATACCATTATGAGTCACATACTTTTTCCCATACAGTGTGCTGCCTTCATGATCGACAATAGGACCCTCATCATCTGAATCGGAAGCTTCTCCATCCGTTAACTTCAACGCATTCGAATAATAAATCGACCAAGAAAAAAGTAACTCATTGAGCATATCTAATTGGTAATACAGATCCTGAGTGGTCCCTTCTTTCTGGCACTTATCTAATGCATCCAACGTGTTGTCCATCGATTTTTCGAGCAACGGGGGTAAATGATCAATCCGAGGTAACTTAGTTTTTACAGCTTGTATGATTTGATTGACGAGTCGATATAAATCAGGATCCTCTCGTTGTTGTTTAGGAATATCGGGTACTTCCGGTAGGTCTATATCCGGCTTTTTTGCACTTAAAGTTCCGTTTTTCAGTTTAAATTGTTTATGAGTTGCTTGACTTAATATGCGCATCCAAAGCTTCACTAACTCTTCCGCTGAATTCGGTGTTTTTATTTGCAACTGTCGACTCACTTCAGCGGTAATCCATAAACGTAATTGTCCCGTACGCATCATGGTTTGAGCTAAGGTTAGTCCGCGTTTACCCGTCTCGACCTTTGTCCACAAAGCTTGATAAACTGTTGTCAGATTAGGAATCTCTTTTTTTAAATATTTTTCATAGTTATCACCTTTAAAGACAGAGGTCTCCTTAATCGGCCATTGGCTATATTGAGTTTTATGATACAACTGAAAGAGCATTTGATCTAGAATTTCGAGAGCAGAAACGATCAAGTCCGCACAAGCCTTTGGAATTAAACCGATGTTAATTCGAATACTGTTATCGCACGGAGCATAAGTCGGTGTTAGAAAACCAAAACTAGCGCGCGCACCGGTTTCAATGTGATAACCTTCATTCATAAACAATTGATTGACAATAGGGCCGAATAAGTGGATTAGATTTTGAGTCCAGGAATATGAAACAGCTTCACTTTTTTGTTTGGCTTCGTTGGGTGGAGTAATATAAACCATTAAATGAGGATAGCCGTTAGCATAAATGACCTTAACAATCCCCTTTTCTGACTTGTAATTGTCTACGATATGTTGGCTGATTTTTTGCCGGTAGACTAGCGAAGCAGTATAAATTACAGCATCCGGATCATCACTGTTTAGCGTGGTTTTGAGCCTTAAGTTGTTAGGCTCTAGGGGGAGCTTCAATATGCCGCCCTGTGTTTTTCTTCCTTTATCCGCCAAGGCTTCCATCGGTGTTTTATATTGACCGGTATTGGCAATCCAAGTTTGCTTTGGTTTCTTAGCTTTTTCTTCAGCACTGCCTGTCTTAGGAGGAAGTGAAATGCTACCCGATAGTTCAACAGCTGTCACTGAGTCGGCTGCTCGCGGGTAGGTTTCCATTCGTTCAACCGGCATGACAAAATGAGGTGTTCGCATCACTTGAGGAAAAAGATGTCGCATGCTGCTAAGTTGAACTCCTAGCAGACAAGCTACCCAGCGATCTTCAATGGAAAGTCTGCGATCCAGTGCCATAAGAGAACGCAGCCCCATTAATACAGGAGCAGCATTTAGTTCTGCACGCTCTGGAAAGGGGCAGAGTTGTTGGCTGAGTGCTCGACTATTGGCTTCTGTTTTTGAACTCTTTTCTAGGTGTTTTTGTGTGAACGATTCTTTTAAAAATTGATCGAATTTCGCTTTCAATTTTTCACCGTTCTTTCGTCGTTTTTTAAAGAAACAAATCAGCTCATCTACACCTACTTCAGCAATAAAATGACCCGTGAGCGTTTTAGGCGCTTTCGTTAGTATATTGTTTAGAAAAATCATTCGGTCCGTAACGAAGACTTCTCCTTTTAGACTATTCCATAAAACAACATAGAGATCAGCCGTTCCTCGTTTTATTTTTTTTGACTCGATCGGTAAGGTCGATATCACCTGTTGGTAGGCTAACTTGGGTTCAAGTTGAGCAAAATATTCCAAGCTATTTAACTTGATGTTTCTAACAGTCATGAGAACACGTCTCTTTTTATAGCGAACATTTAAGTATTTTAATATTTCAATATCATCCGATAATACAGCCGCCTCTTTCACTATTTCGTCAATTTTTGCTCGTTTTTTTTCACATAAATAAATGACACAGTTAATTGCTTTTTTTTGAACAGCATTAAGGAGTAACTGTTGAATCGCTGAAGTATATTCATCGAGATCTTCGCTATCTGAACTGTTTTCATCACTAGAATCACTGTTAGTTTCAAACCATTTTTCTAGGAGCTCAATACTATCACGCTCAATAATAATGTCTTTTAAATGCTCCTTAAAATCGCTGTTGCTTTCTTCTGTCCAGATGGCTTCCGCCAAGAGAGTGGTATCATCCAATATCTGCTCTAGGTGTCTTTTGTCAAAATAATCTGCTCCAATCAATTTTAAAAAATGGCTATTGTCAAATTTCAAAACTTCCCTAAATAAATCAGGTGACAGTCTGTCGCTCGTTCTTGCCATCTCGATGAGTTGTTTAACTGTCTCTACATCTGAAATAGTATCTGATTTTTTATCCACAAAGTGCTCAAGCTGAGATACGATCAAATCAGTGTCTGTAATGAGCGCGTTTTCAGCGTTAAACATTTGATAGATCGAATCAATTTCGCCCGTAGAACATTGACTACCTAAGACCGTATTAATAGCTTCCTCGGTGTCAGGTGAGTCAATTATATAACGAATATCTTGTTCAGGATCGAAACCCTCCCTAATTAGTTCGATAATGTCGTTTACGTCCAGATCAGACTCTGATGGATTTTCTGAGTCGTCATCGCTATAGGGATCCTTGTTGAAATACGCTGGTTCATCGGTATCATAGTCATCGAAAGAGAAGTCTATATTTGACTCTTCACTTTCACTGTCGATATCATAGTCATCGAAATAGGCGCTTCTATCTGACTCCTCATTTTCTTCGTCCGATTCTGAATACCATCCTTTTTTTAAACCCTCTTTGTCGTCCTCTCTTTTCCTTTTTCGCTGAAGTAATTCAAATGGATTTTTTTTCATCTCTAAACTCCCGATGACAAGTGATGATTTTTTCTAAAGCGAGCACTCTACCCTTGTTGAACACCCACCCTTAACGCGGCTGCTATTGCAAATGGGCAGACTAACAAACACAATAAAGCAAAAATACCAAGAACCGCCAACTGCATAACACAAGAAATACCCTCACTTGCAGCTGCAGCAGCGGAACACGCAAAAATTAACACAGGAATCGTCATCGGCAATAACAATAAAGCCAGCAACCAACTCGACTGACGAAAACCGACGAGTAAAACTGAAAAAATAGCGTGATGGCTAGTATTTCTAATACAACAACAGATAAGTGAAAAAAAAGTATGGCTATTGGCAGGCAAAGTAACAAAGGAACAACTGTCAGTAACCAGTCTGCAATCATTTTGGCAAGCATAATCCAAGCCAGTGGATAGGGTGCTAGCATCCAACTTTCTAAAGTTCCATCACGTTGATCTTCCGAAAAACTGTTATTCAACGATAGAAGTAACGACAATAAAACAGCAACCCACAAAACACCCGGTGCAATTTGAGTTAGTAACGTAAAATCGCCACCAACCGCCATAGGGAATAGCAGCATCACTAAGATAAAAAAAACCAATGGCTGCCAAAATCCTGAGCTTGCACGTAATGCCATTAAAAACCGTTGCCGAACGATTAAACACAAACATTGCCAATCAGATTGCACAACATTCTCCTAAGTTAAGTTCTCGAGTCACCATTGATTTATCAGCGATAGGCGTATGGGTAGCCAGGATAACTGCTCCACCTCGCGTTAAGTGATTTTTTATCTTCCTTTCAAAACACCGTTGCATATCAGCATCAATCGCTTCTAGTGGTTCATCGAGGACCCATAGCTGGGAATTGGTAAACCACAACTTAGCTAATGCAACTCGCTGACGCTGCCCCGCTGACAATCTACGCAATAATCTTGACTCTAGTCCTCGCAGACCACAATCTCCTAATGCTTCTTCTAAAATCGAGCCGTTCCATACGTAACGAATATCCTGCTGCCAATTTTCCAGCGCAGTTAAATCAATGCGTAAGCCACGCTTGTGCCCTAAATAGAAGGCTTCAGCTGTTAATTTAATCTCTCCTGCTACGACAGAAAGTAATCCAACAGCAGCCGCTAGCAAGGAAGACTTGCCTACACCATTCCCTCCTGAAATCACTAATAACTCACCACTAAATACCGAAAAGGAAACACCTCTAAACAAGGTATTGAATCCACGATTAATTTGCACATTTTCCACCATTAACACGCTTAACCTCCGAAAAAAGATAAGCTTAACAAATTAAATACGCTTAGTCGCTCGAGAAAGTAATATCTCGTATCAGCCAGCTCTCTCATAGAGTCGCTTTTCCATTCAGCAAAACCGATCATAATCCCATAAAATATACACACATAAA
>JBIKMG010000067.1:0-8005 GCA_044359385.1 Coxiellaceae bacterium | reverse complement strand
AGACAGATAAGACTCAGTATCATTATCAAAATATCGGCTCTGCGGAACTCCCCATCTACGTCGGCACCTATGATGACGGTTGCTTCATAAACACGGACGCCCAGGAGACATATTCCGGCTGGTTTAAATCATCTTTTGACCAGCTTAATAACCTCATTAATTTATCCCTAGAACTCATCAGCCTCGAAAGGACCGTTATTTTTCAGTGTGCAGAGGGAAAAGACCGCTCAATGGCTTGTGCCGTTATCTTTTGTTTTGTAGAAAAACTCTATCGTGACACTTCTTGGGTTCCGACCGTATCTGATTTTTCTGACCTAGCACACCAACTTCGTTGCAACAATACCTTACTGTCTTCTCTCGATCATGTTGCGTTCCTCATGTTTGGACTTTGCTGCAAAAATTTATCTGAAAAGGAGACAACAGAAGTCAGCTCTTTTCTAGCGACATCCGGCGCGAAAAATCTAGGTCAGGCTAGAGACTATTTATCAATCCCACTTTTTGCAAATAAAAATCCTATTTTTCAACGAGGGATCGATCGTTTCGTTCACCAAGTACGCAACAACCCAAGGATACAACAGACTAGACGCATTCTTCTTCTCGCTGAAATCCAAGTGCTGAGTGGCCAGATCTCTGAGTTAAGAACTCAATTGAAGTTACCTCGTCCAGATGATACCCGCGAAGAGAAAAAGACAGATTCGGACTCAATAGCCGATGATCCCGATTCACTAACCACTATCCATCAAGGCTTAAAGGATGAGTACCGGACTTTGAATGATCTGCATAATTTAAACGAAACTAGACGGAAATCCGTAGAGACTATCAATAGCCTACTTTTAAACCTCGGTCATGAAACGCGCCCTTTTTTATTTGCTCCGATTCGACCAAGCAACTCATCTACTGAAACCTGGTTAAATGAGCAAATAACGCAACTCACTCTTTTAAAAGACGCTCTAACAAAACTTCATACAGCGCATTCGACTTTTAATACCGCATTTCATGACCTAGGCTATAGCGCCTATTCTCTTGCTCTTCCTGAGCTCCCTGCAGGAACCACCCTTCCATCTCTTCCAGACTTCTTTGATGAACAGTCAACAAATATAAATTTAATACTTCCGAGCTTGCAAAATCTGGCTACGTCATACAAAGATGCCCAGTTGATACGCGAGCAACTCGGAGAAACTGAAGTTATGCTGTTGACTATGGAAAATCTCCCAAAAAATCTCCAACACTCGGATTCACCCGCTCTCTGGGTTGCCGATATGCTTGGCTGGATTGCAGGAACTCGAGATCAATTAACTAGTGACTTGCAGAGACTGCGGCAGAACCTAGCGGCTAAGCGGCGAACAGAAGGATGCTGGAATTTTCTGGCTATTCTTTTATCCATTCCACTCTTACCCGCCCTCCTCGTCCAATTATGCCGCAAGTGTGGAAAGACCAAAAAAATGTGGGATGGCAAAGGGCTTGATGTTTGGGATACGCTATTTGGTAAAGCAGCGATCCCTAATCAGCAAAAGGATGATGAATCAATATCTCAGCATCAACCAAGGGATCCTGAATAAGAATCCTCAGCCATTTCTCGCTAACTCATCCTTAAGGCAGCGTCTAAGCGTATCGTTTCGCCATTTAAGTAACTGTTTTCCAAAATATGGACGACAAGCGCCGCATACTCTTGTGAAAAACCCAGACGCTTAGGAAAGGGGACGGATTCTGATAGTGCCTTAACAACCTTATCGCTTAAAGTATCCACCATCGGTGTCTGAAAAACTCCTGGTGCAATCGTCATGATACGAATACCTACATCACTGAGCTCACGCGCAATCGGTAAGGTCATCCCTATGATACCTGCTTTTGATGCGCTGTAGGCAGCTTGACCAACCTGCCCTTCATACGCAGCTATACTCGCTGTATTAATTATTACCCCACGTTCACCATCATCCGTCAGCTGTTCTTGTTTCGACATCAGCGCTGCAGCTAGTCGAATCACATTAAAGCTACCCACTAAATTAATCGCCACTGCTTGCTCAAAATGGGCCAATGACGCCACTCCCTTTTTTCCTAACACGCGCTCTGCTTTAGAAATACCCGCTGTATTAATCACTGCATGAAAAGGCCTGCAAGATAAAAAGGCCTTTTCTAATGATGGCGTATCCGTAACATCTACTTGAAATGCCCACCCACCCAGTTGATTCGCAAGCGAATGGGACTTCTCTTTTTCACGATCTAATATCCTAATTTTGGCGTTTTTTTCAGCCAATTTTCGACAGGTTGCTTCTCCCAAACCAGAAGCACCACCAACCACAACAACGGTTTTATCTTTAATATCCATTTTTTTTCCATCCATCGGAGGAGTCACACGCCTCTAAGCGATAGCCTCAAGCGTGAGCGCGGACTCCAATGCCTCAGAAACCGCAATGACTTCTTCCTGCGTGATATACGGATGAAACGGCAGACTCATCACGCGTCCCGCTGCTTTTTGAGCATGAGGACAAGGGGCCTGATCAGGACGCAAGTACTTTTGCACCAACGGCATCTCTAAAAAGGTTTCTGGATAATGAACCGAAGTCGGAATAGATCGGTGACTGAGCTCAGCCTGAACCCTATCCCGATCATTAACTTCAATGGTGTACTGCGCCCAAGCACTGATATCGCCCGCAGGAACAACCGCTGGAGCGACCTGTTTTAAACTCTCTGCATACCAACGAGCTACTTTTTGACGCGCTGCCAGCTCATCTTTAAAAATTGGTAATTTTGCTAATAAAACGGCAGCCTGTATCGTATCCAATCGAGCATTTAACCCAATTTGGCTATACTTATACCGTGCATACTGACCATGATTCGCCAATTGACGTATTTTTTCAGCCCATTCATCGTTATCTGTAAAACAAGCCCCGCCATCGCCAAAGCAACCCAAGGGCTTAGAAGGGAAAAAACTAGTACACGCGATATCGCCAAAAGAGCAGGCCATCTTTCCGCGCTGCGAACCACCAAAGCTTTGGCATCCATCCTCAATCACATATAGATTATGCTTGTCTGCAATCTCTTGTATCGCTTCATAATCTGGACAAACACCGTAGAGATCAACAGTCAGAATCGCTTTGGTTTTTGACGTAATAGCTGCTTCAATCTTACTAGGGTCTATGTTGTAGGTAATGGGGTCAATATCAACAAAAACCGGGGTCGCTCCGCGAATGATAATGCATTCAACGGTTGCAAAAAAACTAAAAGGCGTGGTAATAACTTCATCACCCGCACCAATACCTAATGCCAAGAATGCTAAACTCAATCCTGATGTCCCACTAGAAACCCCAATGGCATGGTTAACCCCGACAAGCTTCGCAGCAGCCTCTTCAAATTCCTTGACTTCAGGCCCAAGAACGTACTGTCCGTGCTCAAACACCGCTTCCATATTCTTGCGTATATCTTTAGCAATGATTTCAAATTGCTTTTTTAAATCAATATATTGCATCTTAACCTCAAGAAAAAAATCACCTAGAGTCTACCTTAACAGGAGGGCACAATCAATCGAAATAACGCATGTGCTATATTAGAGGTATAGAGAATTTTTGAGCGAGGATCCATATGCTGAAAGAAAAAAAACAAAATTTCATCAGTCAATTTCTGCTTTCCAAACTAAGGCATCACAGCGCTGATAATAAACCTAGAAAAGATCTTTGCGATTTTGGCCGTATTTGCCATGAAATTATTCCGGGTGATGTTTTATTGATGGAGGGCTCGTCTTATGTGAGTCAACTCATCAAACGAGTCACTCACAGCTACTGGACCCATGCCTCACTTTATATCGGTCGCCTCCACTCGATTCAAAATTTAGAAACCAGAAAAATGATTTTGGAATACTGCGTTTGCGACCCTTCAGACCAACTCTTACTTGAGACCTGGCCCGGCCAAGGAACGGTCATCAACCCTATCACCAAGTACGAGGACGAACATATTCGAATCTGCCGCCCAACAGGGATTTCTTTTGAAGATACTCAACGAGTCATTACTTATGCCGTCTCGCATTTAGGTGGCGATTACAATATGAGACACTTTTTTGATCTCGGTCGCTACATGCTCGCTAGCAAATGGTTACCCGCACGCTGGGGATCCAGTCTGTTTAAAAAACATAAGCCGACTAAAACATCTAAAGATATTTGCTCTGCACTGATAGCTGAAGCTTTTGTGAGCGTTAATTTTCCCATACTGCCCTTAATCTTAGAAGAGCAAGACGGAAAGACAGTAATGATTCACCGCAACCCAAAACTATTTGTCCCATCCGACTTTGACTACTCACCCTATTTTAATATCATTAAATATCCGATATTTCCTGGCCAAGGAAACGAACCTTACCATAATTACCCTTGGGATTTAACTCGAATCAATAATGATCGATTTATTGATCGACAAGAGCTTGAAGCGCAAGATTAACACAAGTCCACTAGCTTGTTGCGCAAGATATACCGAGATCCTGCCAAAAAAAGCACCAGCAAAAACAAAATCAACACCGGCCAAAACTGATCTACATCCAGTGTTAGTAATAAGGCCATTCCAGCTGCTGGCGGATGCGGCGTAGCCAGCCTGTATGAAACAAAAATAATGAAACTAAAGGCCACTACTCCTACCAAGTAAGGAATCCCTTCATGTAAAACCGACATGAGCGGTAATGCCAACAACACATTCAGTAACAGATGGAATAACGGGCCTATCACAAAAGCAAAGAGATAGCATAAGAGCATATTGCGCGCTTGAGCTGAGACGCTACTTGGCTGAACATAGACAAGATAGATCGAGGAACCAATAGACGCTGTACCTGCTATCCACATAATGTCATTTGAAAAAAAAAGCTTGAGCGCGATTAAGGCAATAGCCAAACTCACAGCAGCAGCAAGTATTTGACAAACAATTTGAAAATTACATGCTTTTTTCTTCATGATTCACCAGGTTTTTAATTGAGCTAAGCAACGCATAGGCAACATGTGCTGTTTTATCGCTAAGTTTCAATACTTGCATCAGTTTTTCGAGCGTTAAATAGCTTAACTCATTGAACGATGAACCCGCAAACTCCGAAGAAAAAGACTCCAGTGCAGAAAACCAAATGGGGGAACCCCTCACCAAAAAACTAAATTCCTGAACAACCAGAGCCTCTACACGAAGAAATAAGACAAATCGCGCATTTTCAGTCTGACTTTCCCATCCTACTCGATGAGTCGCATTTTTCAATTCGTACGCATGCAGATAAGGAGCTACCGGTAAAACGCGCTCTTTTAACACAGGAGAAACTCCTCGCAAATAAACAAGTTCCTCACTGAAACGACGAATCACCTGATCAATTTCCGCTTCTGTCGTATATCGCCCCAAACTAATACGACCGGAATTATAAGCCTGAATGGGATCAATACCCATCGATAACAAAACCGAAGATGGCTCGAGAGTCGCTGAATTACAAGCCGATCCAGTTGCAATCATCAAATCAGATACTCGCTCGAGTAATGCTGTAATAGCAATATCTTGAACAAAAAAAGGCACACAATGCGAGACGACAGGAGAGGATTCCGCATAAAAACCAACACCAGATAACCGTTTTAAACCGCTCACTAATCGATCTTTCAATGCTTGAATACGTTTACATTCATCTGCTTGGTTTTTAGCGAAGGTACAAGCGGCCCCCATACCCACAACTTGATGGGTTGCTACGGTTCCTGGGCGGATCCCACCTTCCTGCCTGCTACCAAAAAAAACCGACTGCAAACGAATGAGTGGATTTTGACGGACATAAAGCACCCCTACCCCCTTAGGTCCATAATATTTGTGAGCGGCTAAAGATAATAAATCTACGGGAATTTTTTTCAAATTAATCGCTACCTTTCCAAGCGCCTGAGCAGCATCTACATGGAGCAAGACACCCAATCGTTTTGCAATACAGGCAATCTCTTTGATCGGTTGTATGACTCCTGTCTCATTGTTCACCCACATCACCGAAATCAGACGTGTATCAGAGCGGCAACTCGCTTCTAACTCTGCTAAATCAATCAATCCATTCTCTCCAGGCCTTAAATAAGTCACATCGAAACCATCGCTCTCTAATCCAGCCATGACTCGAGTGACGGCTTTATGCTCGGACTGCATAGTAATCATATGTTTACCTTGTCGTGCATAAAAATAAGCAGCACCCTGAATCGCTAAATTATTCGACTCCGTTGCTCCTGAGGTCCAAAATACCGCTTCCGGTTCTGCAGCAATCGCCTCAGCCACTTGCGCTCTAGCTTGCTCCACCAGCGCAGCTGCCTCACAACCTGCAGCATGTAATGAGGATGGGTTACCGAAAACCCCCATCGCTACTTGCATTTGCTCCCTGACCCATGGGTCGATAGGCGTACTTGCCATGTAATCCAAATAAATAGGCTTACGCATTGATTTTTTCCTGGCGCACCTGAAGATCGGTATCACTTAAAATACCTCGTAAAATATTAAGCTCAGTAACACTCAACTGGGCACGATTGTATAACCGCGTGAGTCGTTGCATGAGCGTCACAGATTGATTTGATTTTAAAAATTTAATATCCGTGAGTGTTTTTTCTAAATGCAGATAAAACGCGGCCATTTGATCCATGCTAGCCCGTTCATCACCTTTTTTTATTTTTTTCTGCCTGAGTACTGACGATCTTTCTTGTCTAGCCATAAAACATTCATAACAAACAATCTGCACCGCTGATGCTAGATTTAATGAACTAAATTCAGAACAGGTAGGAATGCAAATAGCACGATGAGCCAGACTCAACTCTTCATTGGTCAATCCACTTGATTCACGGCCAAAGACAAGTGCAATTTTTTCACCGCTCAATTGAGCAACTTCAAGACCACAATCTCGCGCAGATAGTGTTGGAATAGCTAAACTGCGTCCCCGCGCTGTAGCTGCATAAACGACTACACAATCTATCAGCGCCTCTGATAAAACAGGAACTACCTGCGCATTAACGAGCAAATCTGAGGCCCCCGTTGCCCGAGCAGTCGCATCAGGGTCTGGAAATTTTTCAGGACTCACCAACACGAGATCAGACAACCCCATAAGCTTCATCGCACGCGCAGTTGCACCAATATTCCCTGGGTGAGATGGATTAACGAGAATCACTCTAATGTCGCGCATAATTCGCTCACGTGGTTTAAAGTGACCCATGATACCGAAGGTCCTTAGAATTGTCATTACTGGCTTTAACGGCAACCAAATTGCCAGTGGGCAGAAAAAGGCTCTTACTCCGGACTCAAACAAGCATGATACCAGGGCTTTATGGCTTCGCCATCTTGCCAGGCAACTTACCCCACAGATGGGTTAAGTTTATCACTAGATACAGGCAGATTTTGCGTATCCTCTTCGATTGCTACCACAGCTTGAGCATAAAGAAATCGAGCTGATTTATCCGATGGATTCTCTTTTATAATTGCCTTCAATATTGATTTTGCGGCACTGCTCTCACCCTCAAGTAGGAGCTTTTTAGACACATCCATTAAACACTTCTGTTTCAACGAAGACGATAATGATTGTCTTATAAAACTCATGGTACTAAGCATAATAACACCTCTTATAATTGATTAATGAACCCCCGGGGATTTCCCTACGCATTTTTCATTATCCAGATTTTCTAAAAACGCTAAAACAAGTTTAACATTTGTGGGTGACACAACCAAATTGTCTTGACTATTTCATACTTAATCCTAACCTCTTCTTAGTGGGACTAAACATCTGGAATCTCAACGTAAAATTAGCCTCAAGGTAGCAATACCGCATATTTTTTAAACAGTCCCGATTGCATTGTGACGAAACCGCTGGGAAGTGTCAGATTAGGGCTGAGTTTCTACACATCAGCAAGAAAAAGCCACTTTAGATTCGTGAGCTGTTTCAATTTCTTTTTTTCCCCCACCTGGAGCTAACGAAGGAGCACTTAAACTGGCAATCAGATCTGATCGCCTTATCACTCTGTAACGAGACATCAGCTCAACTAGATTCGATGTA
>JBIKMG010000019.1:0-27507 GCA_044359385.1 Coxiellaceae bacterium | reverse complement strand
AGATCCAAGAATCCTCCATGATATAAGATAAGGCCTCTTAGTTAAGTAAAATAAATAGGAGGCCTTAAATGAAGATAACATCACTGCGAATCCCATCCTATCGAAGTTGAAAGATTGATGAAAAATAAATTTATGATCGAACTACAAGCTGTTTACCATTCACATTCACAGCCACACAAAAAGAGATGCCAAAGCCACTATGGATTCATCTAAGCAGTTTTATACTGAAAAAAATTTCTGCTATAGCTAAGCTGTTAATTCCTTCATTAACGCCATCCTTAGCTCCCCCGTTACATTGCCGATTGCAAAACCACAAAGCCTTCCATCCGATGCTAGAAAGCGGGAAATGATACTGTCACCTTCTGTTGAGCATCTCCAAGTCCCTTTTGCATGCGGCAAGGGGTTTGCAAAAACAATCGGATAAAGCGGCGTTTTTACGGTGATCGGCATAATTGGATATTTGAGGGGCTCTGCATTTTTGGGATCGCCTAGATTTTTAGCCAAGGCACGCGCACATAAAAGCAATGGTGCAATGTAGGGTTCAATACGACCATTAAATTCAATCGCATCGCCTAGCGCATAAATATAAGGATCACTCGTTTGCATGAACTCATTAACGACAATACCTTTCTTCGTTTTTATCCCGGCAGTTTTTGCAAGCGTTAAATCCGGAGCAATTCCAATAGCGCAAAGCGCACAATCAGCCGTTATCTGCTGACCACTTTTCATCGTAAGCGTAACACCCTTTGCTGTCTGACTAACTGCAATGGCCATTTCACTGAAGTAACATTGAATGCCCGCTTTTACGAATGCTTCTTTCAATTTTTCGGAAATTTCTAACGGAACTTGACGAATCAACGGCGAATTTTCAATAGAAACCAACTTAACTTCCAGGCCTGCACTAACTAAATCATTCGCAAACTCACAACCCACCAAACCAGAACCTAAGATTAAAACAGATCGTTTTTTTTCAATCGTTTTTCGAAAATGCCTGTAATCGATTAGATGGTTAACCTGTTGTAATGCTTTTATATCACCGGATAGAGGAGGCGTTAATGGTTTGGCTCCTGTCGCTAAAACCAATGTCTCGTATTCAATCACGCCCTTGCTGCTCATGATGGTTTTTTTTTCTGAATCGATACTCTGAACCCTAGTTTCTGGGAAAATCGTTGCTTTTAGTTGCTCCTGCATACTCTCCGTTGGGGTAGTAATAAGCTCATCAGGCGTTTTTCCTTTCGACAAGGCATTCGATAAAAGTGGTTTTGAGTAAAAACTAGCATCATCTTTACTGATAATCATCAGCGGTTGTTCGGTATTTAATTTTCGCCATTCTTTAGCAAACAGATAACCTGAAAGCCCTGCTCCGACAACAACCATCGGTTTTTGAGTCATACTTTTTTCCGTGAATACGTTTGTACGGATTGTACTAACGCCATCATATTCTCTATCGGCGTGGCTTTATCGATACCGTGTCCCAAATTAAAAATATGACCGGGGCCTTTACCATAAGATTCCAACACACGCCTAACCCCCCCCTGTATCGCAACTGGATCAGCTAACAATAAAGCAGGATCTAAGTTTCCCTGGAGTGCTACAGAATTCCTTTTAATTGTTTCACGGACCGTTTTTAAATCGATTGTCCAATCTACACCAATTCCCTGACAACCTGTTGCTGCTAACTTAGCATAAGCATGGTGAGCTTGTTTAGAAAATAAAATAATAGGTATCTCTTTCGTTTTATCGGAGGCTTTAAGTACTCGGACGATTTGTTGCAAGTATTTTAATGAAAACTCCCCATACGTAGCAGGACAAAGTAATCCACCCCAAGAATCAAACACCATCAATGCTTGGGCACCTGCTTCCGCTTGCATCTTCAAATAATTGATCGTTGTATCCGTTATTTTTTGTAGGAGCTTATGCATCAATTCTGGATTTTTATAAAGCATTTTTCGAACCAACAAAAAAAACTTAGACCCACTGCCCTCAACCAAGTAACAAGCAACCGTCCAGGGACTACCAGCAAATCCAATCAGTGGAACTTCATTGTTGATTTTTTTACGTGCCAATGAAACCACATCGGCAACATACCCTAGTTTTTCAGCTACGTCTGGAACAATTAATTTTGCAACATCGCTTGAGTTTCGAATAGGATCAGCAAAAATAGGGCCCACGCCAGACTCGAAATGAACAGGGCATCCCATGGCATCTGGAACCGTTAAAATATCCGAAAATACAATCGCTGCATCCAGTGGAAAACGGGCGAGGGGTTGAACGGTAGCCTCAGCTGCTAGCTCAGTATTGCGACAAAAGCTCATGAAATCACTAACCTGAGAACGTATTTTTAAATACTCAGGCAAGTAGCGGCCTGCTTGACGCATCACCCAGATTGGGGTTTGATCAACTGGCTCTAATTTTAAGGCACGAAGAAAACGATTGTTTTTAGGTATCATATTTAAACCTTATGGATTAATTTACGAAGTAATGGCTTCAAAAACCGTCCTGTATGCGAAGCTTCACAGTGACTGACTGTTTCTGGGGTCCCGGCAGCAACAATAACTCCACCACCACTCCCACCTTCAGGACCCATGTCAATCACCCAGTCTGCTACTTTAATCACATCTAGATTATGTTCTATGACAATCAATGTGTTACCGCGGTCTCGCAATTTAAATAAGACCTTTAGCAATTGATCTACATCATGGAAGTGCAAGCCAGTAGTGGGTTCATCCAAAATATAGAGCGTTTGTCCCGTATCACGTTTCGCCAATTCACGCGCCAGCTTGATACGTTGCGCTTCGCCACCGGACAGAGTGGTTGCACTTTGACCCAGCTTCAAGTAGCTCAGCCCAACATCATCTAAGGTTTGCAGCTTACGAGCAATTTTTGGAATCCTCAAAAAAAACGCTAATGCCGTTTCAACGGTCATTTCTAAGATGTCATGAATGCTCTTGTCTTTGTATTTAATTTCCAAGGTTTCACGATTGTAACGCTTGCCTTGACAAGCATCACACGTTACATACACATCTGCCAAAAAATGCATCTCTACTCGAATCACCCCATCACCTTCACACGATTCACAGCGACCACCTTTGACATTAAAACTAAAACGACCCGGCATATAACCCCGTGTCCGCGCATCCGCCGTTGCTGCAAATAGCTCACGAATAGGCGTAAATAAACCGGTATAGGTTGCGGGGTTTGAGCGCGGGGTTCTGCCAATCGCACTTTGATCAATATCAACGACTTTATCCAAGTACTCTAATCCACTCAGGGATTTGTATTTTCCGGGTTGATTTAATAATTTCGCTTTGTTTAAGACCTGTTGCGCAACAGGATAAAGGGTATCATTTAATAAGCTCGATTTACCGGATCCAGATACACCCGTAACACAAGTGAAAAGCCCTATAGGGAAAGACACATCGACCGATTGTAAATTATTACAAGACGCGCCTTTTATTTGAATGTATTGACGACATGTATTTTCCAAACGCTTAGATGGCGCTTGAATGCTTTTTTTACCGGACAAATACTGCCCAGTCAGTGAATGGGTGTTCGCCATGATTTGCTTAGGCGTTCCCTCTGCAACAATCTCACCACCGTGAACACCGGCACCAGGCCCGACATCAATCACATGATCAGCTGCTAAAATCGTATCTTCGTCATGCTCAACAACAATAATTGTATTGCCTAGGTCACGCAAATGGGTCAGTGTTTTTATCAATCGTTCATTGTCTCTTTGGTGCAACCCGATGGATGGCTCATCAAGAATGTACATCACACCAACCAAACCCGAACCTATTTGACTCGCAAGTCGAATGCGTTGTGCCTCACCACCCGATAGCGTTTCAGCTGGCCGATTGATTGCTAGATACGTTAGACCCACGTCGATTAAAAATTTTAGTCGAATACGAATTTCTCTCCATATTTTTTCAGCAATTTCAGCTCGCTGACCTTTCAATTTTAATCCTTCAAAAAATGCATACGCCTCTTCTATCGTCATCGCTGAAATCGATGAGATACTTTTACCACCCACAAAAACATGTCGAGCGCCCAACTGCAACCGCGTTCCTTCGCATTCCGTACAATGAGTACACGTAAGGTATTGAGCCAAATCTTCCCGTGCTGGCCCATCCGTGCTCTCGTGATAACGTCGAGTCATACTAGGGATCACCCCTTCGAAGGGCTTGCTCCGCTCAAAATTTTTTCCACTTGCCGACTCATGCTTAAAGTCAATAACTTCCTCACCGGTCCCATATAAAATGTAATCACGGCATTTTTTTGGCAGCAATTTAAATGGTTTTTCTACAGAAAAATCATAATGCGCGGCCAATGCGCAAATTTGTTGAAAATGATAAGGATGGTCTCTGCCATAGGTGATCACTGCACCTGCTGATAGCGAAGACTCCGGATCAATCACAATTTTTTCAGGATCAAAAATAGATTTTACGCCTAAACCATCGCACGTATGACAAGCGCCTACGGGATTATTAAATGAGAAATAGCGTGGCTCTAGCTCTGGAATGGTGTGTCCACACTGCGGACAAGCATGTTTGGCAGAAAATGTCACCTCTTCAAAACTACCCTCCTGATAAGGTGCCAATGTCATTAATCCATCACTTAGCTTTAATGCTGTTTCTACTGAGTCGGCTAAGCGCTGCGTCATGCCATCGCGAACTTTAATCCGATCTACCACCACATCCATGTTATGTTTTTGGCGTAAATTAAGCTGAATATCGTCATCCAAATTGAGCAATTTACCGTTGATACGCACACGCAAATATCCTTGCTGACGGAGTTGGCCCATGCGTTGCACAAACTCGCCTTTTCGGTTGCGAATAACAGGCGCCAAAATCATCACTGCCGACTCTTTAGGTAGGCTTAGGCAATAATCCACCATTTGACTGACACTTTTTGCCTCCAACGAAATATGATGCGTCGGGCATTTGGCATTACCTACCCGGGCGTAAAGCAAACGCAGATAGTCGTAAATTTCGGTGATGGTTCCTACTGTCGAACGAGGATTGTGGGACGTGGATTTCTGATCAATGGCAATGGCGGGAGAAAGTCCTTCAATTGTGTCGACATCTGGTTTACCCATCATGGATAAAAATTGACGAGCATACGCAGACAGAGACTCAACATAACGTCGCTGACCTTCTGCGTATAACGTATCAAACGCCAATGAAGACTTACCCGAACCCGATAAACCGGTAATAACCACCATTTTATCACGGGGAATGGAGAGACTGATATTTTTTAAATTATGGGTACGAGCACCGATTATACGAATGTTTTTCATGACGAGCTCTAGTGGTGTGTTTGCCTAAGACTGAAAATACTATATGATTGTTGATCAATCCGATAGGGACTGATGAAGGAATTGTGAATGAATTATTGGAAACCGGTTGCTTCGTTGGCTGTTGTGATGATGTGCCGAATGTTAGGCTTATTTATGCTGATGCCGGTTTTCTCGGTTGTTTCTAGCTCTTTAAACGGCTCTACGCCGTTTTTAGTTGGGGCCGTTTTATCTGCCTATGGCTTGACTCAGGCAATTTTCCAAATCCCTTTGGGTCACCTGTCGGATCGCTTGGGAAGGCGCCCCGTCATTGCTCTTGGACTAGGCCTTTTTGCGGCCGGAAGCGTGCTATCCGCCCTATCCCACTCTATTGAATGGGTCCTTATTGGCCGGGCTGTTCAGGGAGCCGGTGCAATAGGGTCCACTATTTTAGCAACCGTTGCCGATTTTACGCCCAATGAATCACGTGCAAAAGCCATGGCAACCTTGGGACTAGGTATCGGTGTGGCTTTTGGATTAGCCATGGTAATAGGACCTATTTTAGTGCATGTTTTTGGTTTATCGGGTTTATTTTGGTCTATGGCCTTATTGGCTGCTGCGGCTGCTTTTTGTCTCTGGACACTGGTTCCTAAACCACCTCAAGTTAAACACGATAGTGTATTAAGCTCTACGGGACATTGGGGAAAAATACTCCGTGACTCTCAACTGATTAAACTGAATATCAGTATCTTTATACAACACGCGACCCTAACTACTTTATTTTTAGGACTACCACTTTTGCTAACCGATAAACTAAAGCTATCTGCTTTATCCCAATCTAGCTTTTATCTCATTATTTTTGGCATTGCCTTTCTTTTCATGGTGCCTTGGGTCATTCTCGCCGAAAAACACGATAAAATGAGAGCTGTCTTTATCTCAGCCGTTTTAGTGATGTTACTATGCTTATTGACGCTTTCATTTTTCCATTTTGGGCTATTTTTCATCGCAGCCGTTCTTTTGTTTTTTTTCACCGCATTCACACTGATGGAATCCATTCTACCCTCTTGTGTCTCTAAAGTTGCACCCCTCAAAAATCGCGGAAGTGCTATGGGTGTCTACTCTACTTTCCAATTTTTGGGCATCTTCTTTGGTGGCCTACTTGGGGGGTGGTCGCTTAAGTTTTTTCAAATACAAGGTGTTTTCCTAACGTGTACTGGCCTAGCTATGATTTGGCTCATTATCTCTTTAACACTGTCACGTTTTACGAATTGGTCTACTCAAATATTTTCAATCCATCTCAGTGCGTCGCTGAATAAACCAGAGATAACGCGAGTATTATTAAATACAGAAGGGGTTGGTGAGGTTGTTTGGCAATCTCAATCTGGACGACTCTATTTAAAGATCGACAAAACGAAGACGAATGAAGATACGTTGCGTAAACTGATCGGAGAAGGTAATCTTAGCCTGGACTCTACCAGGAGTTAAAAATAAACGAAATTGTTATGGTGCCTGTTCTTGTATCCAACAATTTCTTGCGAATCAGTTACATAGATAGTGGGTAGCCCTCGCTACTCTATTTCAAGATGAAAGGGGATAATAATGGCCAGAGGCGTCAATAAAGTGATATTAGTTGGTAATTTAGGCAGCGACCCAGAGGTTCGATATACACCTGCTGGCGCAGCAGTAGCCAACGTTGTACTAGCGACTAGCACAAGCTGGCGGGATAAGTTGTCAGGTGAGTTGAATGAGCGCACTGAATGGCATCGATTGGCATTCTTCAACCGTTTGGCTGAAATTGTCGGCGAATACTTACGCAAAGGCTCAAAAGTCTACGTAGAAGGCGCGCTGCGAACTCGCAAGTGGCAAGATAAAGCGGGCGTTGATCGCTATACAACAGAGATCATTGTTAATGAAATGCACATGTTAGATAGCCGAGGCGCCAGCATAGCTGAGGGCGAAGATCTTCAGGTCGGTTCATCTACTTTCTCACCGGTTGGGAATAATGATATGACCAATGGCTTTACGGATGACGATATACCGTTCTAAAGCACTTTTAATTCATTTTTTGACTCAACTTGATCAATCGTGGGTATTTAAAATACCCACTGGCCGTTATCAAAAGGATTTTAAGCATGGATGCCATAAAAACTTTACCCGAACAATTGAAAACTACCCAACTCATTGTGGCCCCAGGGGCATACGATGGGCTCTCTGCCCGCTTGGTAGAAAAAGCTGGTTTTTCTGCTGTTTATGCGAGTGGTGGTGCTATTGCGCGTTCTACAGGTGTACCTGATATCGGTTTATTGAGCCTAACGGAAGTGGCTGATCGATTGGCTCAAATGACTGCTGTCATTCATATTCCTTTAATCGCCGATGCAGATACCGGTTTTGGCAATGTTAATAACGTCGAACGAACAGTACATATCTTTGAGTCTGCTGGCGTCGCCGCTTTGCACCTGGAGGATCAACAATCTCCAAAACGTTGTGGGCATCTCGATGATAAAAAATTGGTCTCAGAAGAAGAAATGGTTGAAAAGCTCTCTGCAGCTTGCAAAGCACGTAAAAATCCAGGAACACAAATTATTGCTCGAACAGATGCCATCGCTGTTGAAGGCATTGATTCAGCACTCAAGCGCGCGCAAGCCTATCATGCCGCAGGTGCTGATATCTTATTTGTTGAAGCTCCGCAATCCGTTGAGCAAATTCAGTTAATTGCTCGCTCTCTACCTGGTGTATTGATGATCAATCTATTTATTGGCGGAAAAACTCCCCTGGTTTCATTGAAGCATTTACAAGAATGGGGCTATCGCTTGGTCATTATTCCATCTGATACTCAACGTGCTGCCATTTATGCCATACAAAAAACCTTAGCGGTCATAAAACAAAATGGAAACAGTAAGGCGTACGAAAAGCAGATGGTCAGCTTTGAAGAACGGGAAAAAATTGTTGATACCGCTTCGTATCTGGCAAATCGTGACTAACTACGGTTAACCGCCGCCAGGTCTTGGGGTAGAAGGTCCCTCACTCGGACCAGCAGGATTATTACCTGTTTCTTCGGTTTCTGCATTATCTGGAGCCGCGTCATCGACTGTTTCATGATCTTTCGTGGAGGCATCAAGTTTTACATCTTCACTGTCTTGTTTTTGAAAGCCCTTACCTTTTTCCAATAAGGGATTATTTATAAACTTATCTGCAAATGCCTTAAGTCCTTCAAGCATTTTATTCATCGCTTTCATTAAATCGTTATCTGCATCCAGTTCTGGAGAAAAACCGTCGTCCGGCCCTTTTTTTTTCTTTTCTTCTGGTTTTTGTTCTGGTTTTGAGTCTAGCTGGTCTTGCTCAGGGTCTTTGTTTTTAAGATCCTGTTCGTTTAACTCGGATGGATTTTCTTCTTGCCCACTGCTAGACGCTGCTGGAGTAGATGGGCCTGATGTATTCGTTGGCATGTTGAACCTCTTTCTAGTTATCGTCAGTTATTTTCAGTCTGCCATACTCAGCAGGATAATTCAAGATTTTAATGCTCTTTTAAGGCATTTTATACTTGCATGTTACTGTATAACATCCACTATCGAGGGAATGAGGACATTTATATTAACATCCTCATTGTAATCTATCTCATTAAAATGGAAGCCAAAAAGCTGATAGAAATCATTTAGGTAGCCGTTTAAATCGGAAAGCTCATCCAAATTGCTGGTGTCAATTGATTTCCAACGTTTTTCAACTTCTGCTTGAACCTCAGGATCCATTTCCCAATCATCAATACGAATACGGCCACACAGATCAACCTCTGTCTGAGGGGCATACATTTTGTCATAGAATAATCGTTGCATTTGCTCGATACAGCCTTCATGAGTGCCTTTTTCTTTCATGATGTCAAAGAGAATTGAAATATACAGTGGTACCACAGGTATAGCTGCACTAGCTTGAGTCACTAACGCTTTATTGACAGAAATCATTGCTTGCCCATGCAGCTTATCATGTAGGATGGTATTGAGCTGTAAGGCTGTATTTTCAAGATGTGCCTTAGCTTCTCCAATCGTTCCTTCTCGATAGATACGATGCGTTAAACTTGGGCCAATATAGGTGTAAGCAACCGTTTTGCAATCCGATGCTAGACAGTCTGTTTCCAGCAACTGATTGATCCAAAACCCCCAATCTTCACCGCCCATAACATCGATGGTTTCTTTTATGTCTTGCGACGTGGCAGGCTCGATTGAAACAGGCATCACTTCGCCTTTCATCACATCAACCGTTTTATTTTGAAACCTATCGCCAATCGGCTTTAAGGTCGAGTGATGAATGGTTCCCGTTTCTGGATGCTGTCGACGTGGGGAAGCGATGGAGTAAACGACCAAATCAATTTTTCCGCAAAGCTCATTTTTAATGGCTTTGATGACTTGTGCTTTCATTTCGTGTGAGAACGCATCCCCATTAAAACTAATAGATTGGAGGCCTTCTTTTTTTGCAAACTCTTCAAAAGCAGCTGTATTATACCAACCGGCAGAAGCGGTGCGTTTATCCGATGCTGGTTTTTCAAAACTCACACCGATAGTAGCGGAACCAGAACCAAAGGCAGCTGTAATGCGACTAGCCAAACCAAAACCGGTGGATGCACCGATAACCAATACATTTTTAGGGCCGTTTTTTAACTGACCTTTTGATTGAACATATTCAATTTGTTTTTCGACGTTGCGACGACAGCCTTTGGGATGCGCCGTGGTACATATAAATCCGCGAACTTTAGGTTGAACGATCATCCTGGTCTCCATTAAAATCTGTTGGCCCAGTCTACACTGAAAGGAGACAAGGGCCAAGTATCAAGACCGCCATAGCGAGGGCTATGTCATCAAACACAGGTTGTAGTACCTGCCCTTAATAAAGATGCAAAGGCCCCTCACTAAACTTTAGCTAAACGACGAAACTTCAGTACCTAAGGCAGCTCTCGTTCTAGCCTTCAAGCGACCGAATCTCACTGAAAGATTTTTCATATTCACTTAACGCTCGACAAAAAATCGGCGGCTAGGGCCATCAAAGACGACTACTCAGCGAAGCCTCGGATTCGCTCGCCATACCAGGATTATCTTCTTTCCTACCTCCCCCTCCTCCATGAATGGAGTCAGCCCTTGTAAGATCAAATATACTTGGATTAGTGGGCTGCAATTTTTTCCCTGAAGGTCTCAAAGCCGAAGGAGTCTCTGTTTTTTTCTGTGCTGGACAAAATCCATAAAACTGATCTGACCCCACTCAAGTGGACACCAGCTTCTAACAAGCCTGCCTAAGGTCAAACTCATTAGGTTAAGAATAATCGATAGCAGACTGCCTGCGCTGTCCATTATAAAAGACTTCCATGTATTCAACTATTTTTTTTTAGCCTCCTGTCTTGTTTGAAAATTTTCAAAATAAATGAACGCCGTTTTCAACGTATGGAAAAAACTTTCCATGGCAGCGTTATCCCAGCAGTTGCCTTTGCGGCTCATACTGCAGATAATGTGCTTGTCATAAAGCACTTTAACCACCTAAGAATAGTGTAGATTTTTTTAGTCTTCTGAGAGTTTAATTAAATACATGTGCCCAAAGGCTAGGCGAAAGCTAATATGCTCTGTAAACATAACCTTTGGGCGGATTCAACCTATAAATGCAACGTAACCGTTCGGTGAGAATCAATCAAAATAATGAGAGGATTTTTGGCTTACATGCGCCCTGCTCTACTTGAAATGTTTTTTATGACTCATCTATTGGATAGGTACCTTCACTTAAAATATCCATATAATGCTGGTAAATATAAATTTTATTACGATTTTTTCCAGTCACCTCTTTAACAATCCCCAGCCTTTCTAAATGGAATAGTGCTTTATTGATGGTTGGAAGAGTGATTGAACCTTTCTCAAGGATTTTTTTAGCATTTGTAATGGGATTTTTTTTCATATATTCATGAACTATTAAAATTGAGCTAAAAAATATCTTTATACCCTCAATTTTTTTTCGATCTTCTTCAAATATTTTTATAATCTTCTGTGCTGTTCCTATTGATTCATGAGCTATTTCAATTACGCCTTTTAGAAAAAACTCAATCCATTCTTCCCAGTCACCTGTTTCCCGCACTAATTGTAAATGATCATAATATGCTTGACGATTCATTTTGAAATATAAGCTTAAATAGAGCATTGGTTCGCGTATCACCCCCTCTACACATAAAATAAAAGTAATAAGTAATCGGCCTAATCTACCATTCCCGTCTAAAAATGGATGAATGGTTTCGAACTGATGATGCACAAGAGCGGCTTTAATGAGAGTTGGTAAGGTTATGGTTTCATCGTGTATAAATTTTTCCATTGAACTCAATAAATCCATCATCATTTCAGGTGGTGGTGGAACAAATTTTGAATTTCCAGGTTTTGTACCACCGATCCAATTTTGTGATCGACGAAACTCTCCAGGCTGCCTTGAGCTACCTCTTCCTTTCCTGAGCAAAATACCATGCATTTCACAAATCAAACGTAGTGATAAAGGAAAACCCTGCTGAATTCGATGAAGACCATGTTCCATGGCAGCGACGTAATTTGAAATATCAATCACATCTTTATTAGGCATAGATGCCCTATTATTATTTTCATACAATAAGAGATCTGATAGTGAAGATTGTGTACCTTCAATTTGAGACGATAATACTGCTTCTTTTCTAATGTACATATACAATAATAATGATGGATCTGGCAAAAGCATTGTTAATCCATCCAATCTTCCAAGTGCAATATTAGCTTTTTCTACCAAGGGGTATAGCCTGTCCATCTGAATAGCTGGGATGGGTGGTAAAGGTTGTGGTATATAGGCTTTGTATGACTCACTCGTTACTGAGCACATTTGGTACTTCCCCACTCTCTCGAACATGCCTACCATTCAAATTTCCTTAATAAATAAAAGCGACTTATTTTTATTAAAAATAACTATAGCGGCATCCTCTTTATTAAGCAATATCTATAATTAACTATATTCGATTTTTTTAATTATGGACAAGGAAATGCTTCTTTTATTTGCGAGATATCTGCCCCGCGACTTACCAGTGCTTGGATTTTCTCAACGATTGAGTCAGCGTGTTTTACTACAAATGGCTTAACAGAATCCTTGTAGCGAAGGGTTAATGAGGGTAATTGCTCGGATAAATGCAGTGCTTCTTGGGTAAGTGGTGAGGCATTAGGTTTGAAAGATGCTTCATTGAACAAGGCTTGCGTAACGCCTTGAGAAGCATTCTTTTCCAGTTCTTTTTGATTCTTCCATATCTGCGCCCTACTCTCATTTTTCGCTTGAATGCTTGACCCAATTTCTGAATACTTGCTAAATCCAAACAGTGTTTTCCATTGCTTTGAAGCAATAATTTTCATGCAGCGTGATATGCGGTGCTTGAATGAGGCAATCGCTTTATGCTGCTGGCTTTGAGTGATGGAGAACGCCACCTCCTCTAGGATTTCATGCGGTGATGAAATTTTTAAGCTAAATCTTTCAATCGGTAAATTTTGATATTTTCATGCAGAATCTCTTTGCGGTTAGCTTACTAGAAAATTCTACTTTTGGGTCCTATTATTTTTAGGGGGGGATTACCTTAACCCTGCTTTCCAACCAGTTCAGCAGAACAATTAGACACAGGGCTGGTGTTCTATCTAAAATTTGTACTATAATACCAAAATACGCTCAACTCAGTGAATAATATGAAAAAAATAAAATTGATATCTACTTTTTTTGCTTCCAGCGCAGCCTTCCTTTTCTGCTCATTGACTAGCGCGAACCCCGACTTAGACTGGTCAAACTCGATTGACTCCCCCACTGTTCGAGAATACAACCTCTCGGCAGACTTAACGCCATTTATTGCGTCTGCTGAAACAGCTCCGGATTACATCTCCCTACCTAAAAAAATAACCGGTCTCGGTGAGAGCGCCTTTATTTTCAGCCCAAAACTACAACGCTGGGCTGCCTATGATCAATATGGCTACAAAGTTGCCGGTGGAATAGGCAATGGTGGTTCAGATTTCTGTCCTGAGCTTAACGAACCCTGTCGCACTCCAGTTGGTGAGTTTAAAGTCATACGCAAAAAAGGAGCAGAATGTGCATCTTCGCAATTTCCTATCGGTGAAGGTGGCGCTGCTATGCCTTATTGCGTCTTTTTTAAAGGGGGTAATGCGATTCACGGATCACCGTATATTTCAACTGAAAACTCCTCTCACGGCTGTGTACGCGTGCTAACAGATGCAGCCAAGTGGCTTAATCAGTACTTTCTAGCGAAGGGAACAAAGGTTATTATCCTACCCTATTAGCGATCAACAGGAATTAAGAACACCCTACCATGCAAACCCCCATTCTGAGTCTTCATGCCCCTAAACCGATCGGCCCTTATTCACAAGCGATGAAAGTTGGGAATTTGATATTTATTTCCGGACAAATTGCACTTGACCCAAAAACAGGTGCGCTCAATAATAAAAACCTAGAAACAGAAACGAAATGTGTGCTCGATAACTTAAACGCTATTTTAAGCGCTGCTGGCTGCACGTTAGCCGATGTTGCAAAAACCACCCTTTACTTAACTGATATGAATGACTTCAGCCTCGTTAATAGCATTTATGCGACCTACTTCACCGATCACAAACCTGCTCGCTCCTGCATCGAAGTATCGAGGCTTCCAAAAGGCGTGCGAATAGAGATTGAGGCAGTGGCTGTCATCCCCCTGTCATTATGAACCAATCAGTTAGCCGACTTAGACTACTGAGCTTTACGGCATCTTATCCATTCAAAAATTCGAAAAAAAACCTACTCTATAGACTTTTTCATGTTCACTGCGAATGTCTGCTTCTCTCATTTTATGCTTGACAGGGGTATGGCTCTTCCATAGAATGTGCCTTCCTTTCGGGGTTATAGCTCAGCTGGGAGAGCGCTTGCATGGCATGTAAGAGGTCGGCGGTTCGATCCCGCCTAGCTCCACCAGATGGATATAATATGCGTCCCCATCGTCTAGAGGCCTAGGACACCGCCCTTTCACGGCGGGAACAGGGGTTCGAATCCCCTTGGGGACGCCAATTTTATTCAGTCACTCCTGCTATGGGACACCTTCGTTGCAAAGAAACAGAAGTTTCTCGACAAACTATGCCAACAAAATCACTACAAGATCAATACGCAGCCAAAAGTGTCTGTTTCGGTTGCGGCCCTTGCAACACAGCAGGCTTACAAATCAAAAGCTATGTTCAAGGGGATTTAGTTGTCGCTCGATGGAAACCTGAAGGCCATCACCATGCTTTCCCAGGTGTACTAAACGGCGGTATTATAGGTGCTATTTTAGACTGTCACAGCAACTGGGCCGCTGCTTTTGCACTGCGCGAAACGGAGCATCCCAACGTACTCCCTTGTACTGTTACCGCTGAATTTTCGATAAAGCTTCGCAAACCAACCCCGATGAATCGATACTTAGACCTCACTGCACGCTGTATTAAAATAGAAGGCCATCAAGTGACTATTCACACCAAACTGACCATCGATGAAACCTTATACGCGAGTTGTGATGCTGTTTTTGTCTCTGTAGGGCCCGATCACCCAGCACATCACCGATGGTAATTGCTTCTATACCTATTTAATGGCATTATTTAAGTGTCTTTTTAAATAATGAGTCTCATAATGTCATATACAATGGATCGAACTTCTTTTTTATATCCTCCCGATAATCCAAATTCTGTTATAAAAACAGGCTCTCTCCTTTTTTCTGGTCCTCCAGAGCCCCTTACCCGAAAAATCCAGACTCTAGATGACACTAGTCCAGACTACGAACATGAGATAATTGTAGAAATACAAACATATCTGACGAATAGCGGACCCCTAGCACAGCAAACCAGTAAGTTACTCTATGACTTGAAACGGCTACTTAGGGGTCAAGATCCCATTTTCATCAAGCACCTAGGTGAACAGTGGGATTCTAACTTGGGCGAAATACCGCTATTCACAAAGACAAGCAGGAATGATAGGAATCCTGAAAATAATATAATACAGTTCAGTGTTGACCTGGCATCCCAACCTAAAAATTTTGAAGTACAACGTTTGCTTCATGGCTGTACTTGGGATGAGTTCCAAAAAGCGGCATATGATCATGGTAATCAAGACAACTCTCCTAGGAGTCTTATTTTTCAGCCGTTACTTGCCAAACTAATCGCAGCAACTATTGAACTTCAGCGAGATTTCTGTCATGGGGATTTAAAGCCTGAAAATATTTTCATTGAATACTCAGGAAGGGATATTTTTTCCGCATTAACTCTCGCATTAACCGATCCAAAAGCTCTGCACGACTTTATCCATCAATTAACGATTACTTTTATTGATTTAGACAATTCTAGACCCATAGATAGCCTAATAACTTACCCACAAAATGGAAATCTGAAAGGAATAGGCTGGATATTTCCAGCGGGGGATCATTCGTGGAAAAATGAATGGTTGGCTCTGGAAAAAATGGCCTACTGCGCTTTTGAAGGTGGAGATTACAAAGAACACTCCATTTATCAGGCGTCTGATAACACAAATGCGGGCCTCGTCATTCATCCTGGATTGATCGCTACATTTTTCACTGAATTAAAAAACCTTGGCGCGCCATCAAGAACAGATCTCCTCCGTATTGGGCGAAACATTGGACTATTTAGATATGACGAACTTTGCCAATTAGAAAATGACAGCTATGAATGCAGACTAACTCTCGACACTGAAAACAAAGCACGAATAAATATTCAGTTACGAAAATTACTGAATGCTATTGATGAAGCGAGTAGACGCAACCGCAACCACCGTGACGAAAATGACCGGTGTCTATTTTTGGGATCGGTTATTTCTAAAGCGCAATTACGAGAACGACTACCACAAGCAATTAAAGATATCCTAACAGAAGATCTTCAAGCAGCTTTAAACGAAGCCGATAGCGTAGAGCCTGAAAGACCTACTGAGGCCACACAGCCGCCGCGACCAAACAGAGACGCCGATCCCTATCGATATGAACCGTGGAAAACAACAGGCATTGTTGCCTATTTTTCATTCACAGCTGGCATTGTTGCCGTTTCAGTTGCCAGTATCGTTGCTTGGCAACTTGGCGCAACTGCAGCTGCTATAGCACTTGTCTGCACTCCCGTTGGACTCATTGCTTTAGGTGTTTTTGTTTTAGCAACTGCTATTGCCCTTACTATAAAAGCAGTGATCAAGTGCCGTGCGAACAAACCGGCACATAAGCTATCATCGAAAAGTATTTTCACACCTGGATTTGATCCAGGGAGAGCGAATGCAGCCATTAAGGCGCAAAAAGAAGCCGAAACAAGAGGACCCTATAAAAGCCAGCTTGATAACGTATCAACTGGATAACAGTTTCCTAGTTTTTTCAGTTAGCGCTGGGACAGAATCTTATGTAGCTGAACCTGCATACGAACCAAAAGACGATCTGCCACGATCCAATCGGCCAGCTGCTGTGCTTCCAAAACCCCATAACTCGGAGAAAATAACACATCGCAACGCGTTGACAACTTGTATTTTTCGCATTGCACAACAGACCAGTCATAGTCCCCTCGAGAACCAATCACAAATTTCACTTCATCACTGGGCTTTAATAGTTTTATATTCTCATAACAATTCGATTTTTCTTCTTTTGAATCTGGTGTTTTTAAATCCATCACTATTCTTACTCGCAAATCAACTGAAGCAATATTCAAAGCACCCGCCGTTTCTAATGAAACACGATAACCCGTATCACATAGTTTTTTCAATAAAGATAAACAAGCTGGCTGTGCTAGTGGCTCACCTCCGGTTACGGTGACATAACGTGCACCAAATGCATTCACCATGGATATCACATCATCTACCTTTTTTCGCTTGCCACCGTGAAAGGCATATGCGGTATCACAATAAACACAACGCAACGGACAACCTGTTAAACGAACAAAAACAGTCGGCCAACCAACTGAACTCGACTCACCTTGCAAAGAGTAAAATATTTCGGTTATTTTTAAGGTATTTTCAATGTTTAACGTATGCATCGTTTTTTATATTCACCAGAAACTTATGCTAAAAGAATTGATTTTGATGGACAGCTTATCACCCCAGTTGCTCTAACTGTAATTTAGCCAATCGCGCAATCGTTTTCCCTGCATATTGTTTTTCTACAAAGGCTAATTCAACCCTTGCTTTACCATCCTGCCCCATCTTTAAATGCGTAATGGCCAGCTTGTAATTCGCATCAGCTAATTTACCCGAATCTGGATAGCGGGTCACAACTGCTGAAAAGGCTGCCTCCGCTTGCGAATAGCGTTTTTCTATCAGTGCAATCTCTCCTAGCCAGTAATTGACATTCCCACTGTATTTCCCTTCTGGATAATCCTGCAAATAACGACTAAAACCTTGCCTTGCACTGGCATATTCTTTATTCATTAACTGAGTAAACGCCGCTTGATATGCCTCCGTATCACTCACTTTAGCGCGCGTCGATGTGGGACCTATCGGTCTTTCAACATCTACAGAAGTCATCGATCCTTCCATCGAAGATGCGTCTTTTTTATCTTCCTTCGTCAATATAGGGGCTTGATTTTCTAACCGCTTCATCTGTCCATGGATTTTTTCATACAAATTCTCCTGTTGAGACTGAAGATTTTTTATTCTGCGGTCTTGATCTTGAAGCTGCGCCGTTAAATGGGCTATTTCTTGCTGCATTTCATTCATTTTTGCTGGAAGATTTAATTGAGTCAGATGATGGACTTGCTGATTCAAGTCAAAAAATCGACCTTCTGAGCTCATACTTGCAGCAGAAGAAGATCTCGCAGGAGCTAAATCTTCTTTCACGTCCTGATTTTTTAATACTGAGGAGTCCTCATCTTCTACTTCTTTATGGGAAGCTTCCTGATCTGGCGTATCGTTAACGCTTTCCTTGGATTGCGTCTCTACTGTAAAGCCCTCTTGCTCTGCACCTTTGAGAGCTACCTGCTTCTCCTGTGAAAGATACTCCTGCGCTTCTTCAACAGGCGCTGCTGAAAAGCTTAAGCTGCAAATGAAAAAAGAGATAGCGACTGCTATTAATCTTCTTTTCATTTTATTAATTTGTCGCATAAACCAGTTGAACACGACGATTAAGCGCACGATCCGCTTCTGTTTCACCTAAACGAGCAGGACGCTCTTTGCCATAACTCATCATCTCTATCTGATTTTTATTAACGCCATATTGCTTTAATACCTGCTCAATGCTTTGATCTCGACGCCAACCTAAACCAATGTTGTACTCTCGGCTACCGATGTCATCGGTGTTACCTTCTAAACGTACTTTAGTATTCGGATGTTCTGCTAAATAGCGCGCCTGAATCTCAATGGCTGCTAAATCGGTATCAAAAACCTCTGATTTATCAAACTTAAAATAGTAAGTTTGATTCGATGGTGCCTTCATTTCATTAATGATGTAACCCGATGCATCCCGTTTCTCACCTCCGCTGGAAGAGTCACCCGAATACAATGGATAGGACTCGGAATCCCCCGCAGCTCCAGAATCAGCAGCTGCTTCAGCACCTGGCTTATTGGAGCAAGCAATCAAGCCAGCTGCCATAAAAGGTAAAACCAAGCTATTCCATAAAATTTTTTTCCAGTTCATCTAAAACTCCTCATCAAAAACACTAAAAAACTTGAGCAAACTGTTACACCGTACTAATGCAAGTATGGCGACCAAACAGGCTCCTGTATCATACCATCGCGACCTGGCAAAGACAAAGTAATGTCCGAATCAATCGATACTTGCCCAAGACCTGAATTTATTGCATAAACCACCATCTGCCCATTAGGCGCAACACTTGGAGACTCAATCGCTCCAGCAGGTGTCAAGCTTGTTATCGTGGAACTCCCTAAACGTTGCAAAGCAACTGAAAAACCACGATGACTACCGTCTCGATGCATCATAATAAAGCCATTGCCTTCGGGCAACCAACGTGCTCGAGCATTGTAATTCCCTGAAAAGGTTAGCCGCTTAACGGCATCACTTTGAAAGAAGTACTGATAAATTTGTGGATTATTACCATCGCGATTAGAGGTAAATAACAATGACTGCCCATTGGGTGACCAAGAAGGTTCTGTATCAATCGACAATCCCTTCGTCAACTGACGCAATTGCTTGGTTTGTAGATTTAATTCATAAATTTTAGGGCTTCCCGTTTTCGTTAGGACCAATGCCATCTGACTACCATCTGGTGAAAATGTCGGTGCACCATTGATTCCTGGATAAGCGATCACCAGCTGTCGCTCCCCAGTCACTAAAGATTGCATATAAATTTGTGCGCGATTATGGGCAAATGAAACATAAGCGAGCTTCTTGCCATCGGGTGACCAAGCTAATGATAAAATTGGATCATAGGATTTAAAGAGCAACTGAGGATTGTGACCATCTGCATCTGATACCATCAAATTAAAGGTTACATACCTCCCCTTTGGATAATGTACTGTGATATAGGCTAATTTCGTTGAAAAGTTTCCTCGCACACCCGTGAGCTTTTCAAAAATTTGATCGCTCACCTGATGTGCCAAAGCACGTAGCCCATGAATTTGCGTTTTATACTCCACATGCATCAAATTCTCACCGCCTACAGAGCCGCTGTATAATCCAACCAGCTGCAAATCTAACCTTACTTGACCATTGGACATTTCATCTATTTCACCTGTCAAAAATGCATTCGCCCCCTTTTCTCGAAAAGCAGACGCACTATTTTGCTGACTGACCAACAAATGAAACCAACCGCTGTTTTTCAAGTCATTTTCGATGGTTTTCATGACTTCCTGCTTTGTGGATTCTGAAGCGGTACCCGTGACTGTAGCAATTCCCAAGGGAACTGCTCGTTTAGTCCCATTCGTTAACTCCAAATCTAATACGGCAAAACTCGGTATCACCCAAACAAGGCCTACTAATAAACAACAAAAGCCCATCCATTTTTTCATCAAACACTCCACTAATAAATGCCTGGCTTCACAGCAAGGCGAATTGAACGAAAAGCTGTATTCAATCCTGGGTCTTGCGGAACAGGCAAGGGAGATGCTTTAAACAAAGCAACTCGAGCCGAACGATCAAGCACCGGACTACCACTGGATTGAATTAAAGTTACTTGCTCTACTTGACCACTCGGTGATAACTGTACTAGAAACTTGCTTTCCATACCTGGCTTTGTTTCTTTCGGAATAATCCACTGTTGCTGAATGGCTGACAAAATTCTAGCACGATAACGGTCAATGATCCCGTCATTCATTTTTTGCTGCTGCAACTGCGCTTGCTCGGAAGCCAGTTGTTGTTGATGCAATCTTTCAGCCAGTTGCTTGGCTTCTTGTGCCAGTTGTTGTTTTTTCACAGCATTGGTTACAGCCCTCTCTTTTTGCTGCAGTGCTTTGAGCTTTTGCTGGGTTTGGGTTAATTGCTTCTGCTGATCGTTAAAGTTTTTCACTGCTGCTGCTTGCTTATTTTGCAAGATTGCCAACTGTTTTGCTTCTTGCTGTTGAACTTGACGCAATTTAGCTAATCGATTTTGCTCATTAGACAACGCTTCTTGCTTTGCCTGCAATGCGCGTTGAATACTTGCCTGTTCGCTTTGCAAAGCTTGTACCTGGCGCTTTTCCTGATTGATTCGCACTAATTGCTCGGTTTTAACCGCTGCTATCTCTTGTTGCAATTGGGCTGCATTAATCAGGGTTGAATTTTGAATCACCGTAGGCGTGCTCGGACGTTGTTTTATAGGCTCAATAGGAGCACTTGTCCAAAAAAGAAGAGTTAACACAAGAGCGTGGGCAAAAAGCGAATAACAAAAACTTCGTTTACTGCTTTTACTTGCAGCTTCAGGTCGCTTGGCTTGAGTTTTTAGGGTCATTGTTCGCCTTCTTCGATAAATGGGCAATATCTATTCTATCGGGCATTAAAGACAGCTTCAATCAAATTATGGCTGGGACAAAAATTCCTCATAAAAATAAAAAACCCCCAAGGCAATAATACCGAGGAGGTTTTTTCCGTGTGCAGACAGCGCAGGGCTACATCATACCGCCCATGCCACCCATACCACCCATGCCACCCATGCCACCAGCTCCATCAGAAGCCGCTTTATCACTTGGAGCATCTACGATCATGCAAGCAGTGGTCAGCATCAAACCGGCTATAGAAGCTGCATTTTGCAAAGCAGTCCGTGTCACTTTCGTTGGGTCTAAAATACCCATAGCGATCATGTCACCATATTCGCCAGTAGCCGCATTGTAACCATAGTTTACATCTTTATGATCACGAACCGCTGCTAAAACAACCGCTCCTTCTTCACCTGCATTACTGACAATGCGACGAAGTGGTGCACTGATCGCACGACGCACAATCCTGATACCTTCATCTTGATCTTCATTAGCGCCAGAGAGCTTTTCCAATGCTTTACCCGCGCGAATCAAGGCAACACCGCCACCAGGCACAACTCCTTCTTCTACCGCTGCACGCGTAGCGTGTAAGGCGTCTTCCACACGGGCTTTCTTCTCTTTCATTTCAACTTCAGTAGCCGCGCCAATTTTGATCACCGCAACGCCGCCAGCTAATTTAGCCAAACGCTCTTGCAGTTTTTCACGATCATAATCCGATGTGCTATTGCTCATTTCTGCTCGAATTTGCTCAATCCGATTTTTGATGTCCCCAGGATTCCCAGCTCCATCAATAATCGTCGTGTTATCTTTCGTAATAACCACGCGTTTAGCAGAACCCAGCTGCTCTAACGTACAGCCTTCTAAGGTAATACCGACTTCTTCAGAAACCACTTTTGCACCGGTTAAAATAGCAATATCTTCCAGCATGGCTTTGCGACGATCACCAAAACCTGGGGCTTTAACGGCTGCTACTTTGACGATACCACGAATGTTATTCACAACCAGTGTCGCCAAAGCCTCACCCTCTACATCTTCTGCAACAATTAATAACGGCTTACCTGATTTAGCGACCGCTTCTAACACAGGAAGCAAATCACGAATGTTCGATACTTTTTTGTCAACCAATAAAACAAATGGCGCATCAAGCTCAGCACTCATATTTTGTTGGTTATTCACAAAATAAGCTGACAAGTAACCTCGGTCAAACTGCATACCTTCAACAACATCCAGTTCATTTTCTAACCCTGTTGCTTCTTCAACTGTGATGACTCCTTCTTTGCCCACTTTGGCCATAGCTTCAGCAATGCTCGAACCAATTTGTTCATCTGCGTTGGCAGAAATCGTACCCACTTGCGCAATTGCTTTATGGTCAGCACAGGGAATAGACATCTTATGCAATTCTTTGACTAAGACTTCAACTGCTTTATCAATGCCGCGCTTTAAATCCATCGGATTACGACCAGAAGTCACTGACTTCGCACCTTCGCAGTAAATTCCTTCTGCTAAAATAGTCGCTGTCGTTGTACCATCACCCGCTGCATCCGATGTTTTAGACGCTACCTCTTTCACAGCCTGAACAGCCATGTTTTCATTCGGATCTTTTAATTCGAATTCTTTAGCGACCGTCACACCATCTTTAGTCACGGTTGGCGCACCATAAGACCTAGCTATCATGACATTACGCCCTTTGGGACCTAAAGTGACTCCAACAGCTTTTGCTAATTTTTTAATGCCTCTTGACATTGCTTCTGTATCATACGAAATATCTTTTTCTGCCATAATATCCTCTTCTTCTTTTTTTATTGTGTTACTGTCGCTTATTCAACGATACCCATGATATCGTCTTCGCGCATAACAACGAGTTCTTCCGAACCTAATTTGACTTCAGTGCCTGAGTATTTGCCAAACAAAACCCGATCACCTTTCTTCAATGCCATCGGACGGACCGATCCATCATCCAAAATTTTTCCTGTTCCAATCGAAACAACTTCACCTTGATGTGGCTTTTCTTGTGCTGAATTAGGAATGAAGATTCCTCCTGCAGAAACCTCTTCTTCCGGTAAGCGACGAACAACAACACGATCGTGAAGTGGTTTTATAGTAAGTGCCATATTTCTTAGTCTCCTATCTATACGACTTATAAAAATGACTTTGTAATTCAACCGAAAAAACACCAACGCATTCTTTTCTTGAAAAACTACTTAGTCTCGAGGTTCTATATGAGGCCACGCTATCTGAATTCAAGGGTCGCTGCTTATTTTTTTAAAATTCTAGATCGCCTGATAAAAAAAATAGAATAATCATGCTTTTATAAGAAAAAGCTCCCTCCCGCAATTGCCCTTTATTAGGGCGTGTGCTAGCCTTGCTTTAATCTTTCCACTTAATAGGTGACAGCACATGAGCCAATACAAAACAACGTTGAGCGTGAATGGTCAAACGTATTATTATTACGATCTCAAAGAATTACCTGATCCGGCTCTTGAGCGCCTACCCTTCTCTTTAAAAATCTTACTTGAAAACCAGTTGCGTTACCTCGATGGGAATACAGTCACACAAGCGGATGTCGCTGCTTTTTCTCAGTGGATGATGACTAAAACAAGCCAACATGAAATTGCTTACCGACCCGCTCGAGTATTGATGCAAGATTTCACGGGTGTTCCTGCAGTCGTTGACTTAGCAGCCATGCGCGACGCCATGACGGATATGGGTGGTGAGACGAAAAAAATAAATCCCTTATGCACAGCTGACCTCGTTATAGATCACTCCGTACAAGTTGATGAGTTTGGCACACCTCACGCTTTTATCGATAACGTAGACACTGAAATGCAGCGTAACAATGAACGCTACCGTTTCTTGAAGTGGGGCCAACTCGCATTTTCAGATTTTCGCGTTGTTCCGCCCGGAACCGGTATTTGTCATCAAGTAAACTTGGAATACTTAGCAGAAGTCGCTTGGAAAAAAGAAATCAATGGTGAACTTACCGTTTACCCAGACACATTAGTTGGAACAGACTCTCACACGACAATGATCAACGGTTTAGGTGTGTTGGGTTGGGGGGTTGGCGGCATCGAAGCTGAAGCAGCGATGCTTGGACAACCGGTTTCTATGTTGATTCCTGAGGTAGTGGGCGTACGCCTAATCGGTAGTCTCAATGATGGCATCACTGCAACCGACCTCGTATTAGAAATAGTTAATGTACTACGCAAGAAAGGGGTGGTCGATAAGTTTGTTGAGTTTTTTGGCCCCGGGCTCGCCAATTTACCACTTGCAGACCGAGCAACCATTGCAAACATGGCTCCTGAATACGGTGCGACTTGCGGCTTTTTCCCAGTCGATAATAAGACGCTTGAATATTTAACGCTGTCTGGGCGCAGCCAAGAAAATATTGAGTTAGTTAAAGCTTACACCCAAGCACAAGGCTTGTGGCTAGATCACGAAAATCCTCAAGAAAAAGATTTTACCGATACCCTGGTTGTTAACCTATCCTTAGTTGTTGCCAATGTTGCTGGGCCCAAACGTCCCCAAGACAAAGTTGCCATCACTCACTTAAAACCTTGTATGGAAGAAATTATTCAAAAACTCAACGGAGCGGATGCACTCACAAAAGGCTTTTCTGCTGGTAATTTTGATATGCACCACGGTGATGTGGTGATTGCAGCCATTACCAGCTGCACAAACACCTCGAACCCAAGCGTGATGGTGGCCGCAGGTTTAGTTGCTAAAAAAGCAACGCAACTCGGAATAACAGTTAAACCCTGGGTGAAAACCTCACTGGCACCTGGCTCGAAGGTTGTAACCGATTATTTAATCGCAACCGATTTAATGCCGCATTTAGAAGCGCTTGGTTTTTACTTAGTCGGTTATGGCTGTACGACTTGCATCGGCAACTCTGGACCGCTTCAAGCGCCGATTAGCCAAGCTATCGAAAAAAACGACCTAACCGTTTGTGGCGTTTTATCTGGCAACCGAAATTTTGAAGGACGCATTCATCCTTTGGTTAAAACGAATTGGCTCGCTTCGCCTCCTCTAGTTGTTGCTTTTGCATTAGCAGGAACAACTCGAATTAATCTGACTACAGAGCCCTTGGGTAAAACACCCGGAGGGAAACTCGTTTACTTAAAAGATGTCTGGCCTACGCAACAGGAAGTGGCAACAGAAGTCATGAAAATCAAGAGCGATATGTTCAAGGCGCAATATGCGTCTGTTTTTGACGGAACACAAGCCTGGCAAGCCATTGATGTGAAGGCAACAGACACTTATGGCTGGGATGATGCCTCTACCTATGTAAGAAACCCGCCTTATTTTGAAGGGATGGCCGAAAAACCCACCCCTATCACGATGGTGCATGGCGCTCGCATACTAGCGAAGCTAGGTGATAGCGTCACAACAGATCACATTTCTCCAGCCGGATCCATCAAAGCGGATAGTCCAGCGGGTAAATACTTACAAGATCATGGCATTGCCATCAAAGACTTTAATTCCTATGGATCCCGCAGGGGTAACCACGAAGTCATGATGCGCGGTACGTTTGCGAATATTCGTATTCACAATGAAATGTGCCCCGGTGTTGAAGGTGGGTTCACCACCCATCACCCGACTGGAAACCAACTATCCATCTATGATGCAGCAATACGTTACCAGAAAGAAAACGTTCCACTGATTATTGTTGCTGGTAAAGAGTACGGCACCGGCTCATCACGCGACTGGGCTGCTAAAGGAACAAATCTTTTAGGGGTTAAAGTTGTTATCACCGAAAGTTTTGAGCGTATTCACCGATCTAACTTGATTGGTATGGGCGTGATGCCCCTCCAATTTCCAGCAGGCACTGATCGTAACACACTGAAGCTAGATGGCTCAGAAACAGTAACAGTGGAGTTATCTGATTCAATGAAACCCAGTGAACAGATCAAGGTCACCTTCATGCGCAAAAATGGTGAAACCCTTCAGATCCTGGCACTTAGCCGAATCGATACCAGCAATGAACTCGAATACTATCGGCACGGCGGTATTTTGTGTTATGTGCTGCGAAATATGCTGAAGGAGTCTTTCAGCAGAAATTCTCAGTGAATATAAAAGCGCTTATTCTTGTCCAATCTGAGAGAAAAGCCCATTAAAAAAGGAGAAGACCATGCGACTGGTCCGTCGTTTTATTTTACTGCTTTTTTTTTCAACTTCTTTAAGCTTCTCTCATCCACTGCCAGTCGATGAAGTTTTCAAAACTAGCGTTAAGGTACTCCAGTTCAACCAACTAAGCGTTACTTGGCAAATGGCTCCCGATGTAAGCATCTACAAAAAAAGCCTGCATTTTTCCGTACAACCTCATGGCAGCATTGGCCTAAAACCCTATTTTCCCCCTACTAACGCTGCAAAAATGGGTCCTAATGGCGAACTGGAGGCTGCTTACAAACAAAGCCTTCGTATTCCCATCATGCTTGAGAATTTTTCAAGCGACAGCTTTACCTTAAACATTTCATACCAAGGCTGCAGCAATAACGGAATTTGCTATCCACCCCAAGAAAAATCCTTTTCCATCAACCTATCGCCTCCCTATAATGAACCTATTTATCCAGAAAAAAATCAAACCTCTCATTTAAATACTCATTTTTCCAATCATCCTTGGTTTTGGACCTTAGGCACTTATTTTATGTTGGGTTTATTACTGGCTTTTACACCCTGTGTTTTACCTATGGTTCCCATTGTTGCTGGGATTGTCATCGGAGAGCACAGCAATCATCGCTCACGTGGTTTATTACTTTCGCTTTGTTACATACTCGGGATGGCTTTGACCTATGCAACGGCAGGGGTGATTGTCACCCGCCTGGGTGTTAATCTACAAGCATTTTGGCAACAGCCCTGGCTCATTACAATCTTTGCGGGCGTTTTTGTCTTGATGGCATTAGCCCTCTTTGACCTCTACCAAATTCAAATGCCTAGCCGATTTCAAAACAGGCTTCACTTACTCAGTAACCAGCAAAAAGGGGGACGATTTCTAGGCGCTTTTATCATGGGCGTTTTAGCCACATTAATTCTGTCACCCTGCGTCACCCCCGCTTTGCTCGGCGCACTCGCCTATATCATACAAACAGGTGATTGGGTCCTTGGTGGTAGCTCCTTGTTTTTGATGGGGCTTGGAATGGGTGTTCCCCTTTTAATTATCGGTTTATTAGGCCAACAGTTTTTACGGCGCTGTGGTCCCTGGCTACAAGCAGTCAAAGCGACATTGGGTATTTTCATGCTCGCTATTTCGATAGTCTTATTATCTCGCATTTTACCGAATTGGATCACACAACTACTTTGGGGTGCTTTATTTATTGGTGCAGGCGCTG
>JBIKMG010000018.1:0-27796 GCA_044359385.1 Coxiellaceae bacterium | reverse complement strand
GAATGATAGGGATAGGCGATAGCCGGATAGCTGATTTCACCGCTTTTTCACCAGATGCTACAAAATCTGCTCTATTTTCAGGAGCTATCCCATTTATCCCCGCACTAATTTGAGAAGCTACGTGTGGGTACCAGATTACCATAGCTGATAATGCGGCCAATCCATAAAAAAAAGTAGGATGAGCAAAAAGGTCGGTAGCTGTTTTCATCTGATTCTCCAATAAAGTTTAAAGAAGCGTATTTTAGTATGAAACAGGGACTAGAACAAGTTAAGAATACGTAAGTAAATTACTTTTTAGCGGAATAAAAAAGCAGATTTCTCTGCGGGAGATGCTTACCCGATTCATTTTATGCAATAAATACGCGAGTTTATCTCAGTTATTTTCTTATATCGGGAATTGATAAGGAGGCAGGAAACTCCAGCAAAACTCCAATCGCTGCTTTAATCAGATGTAACGTTTTTTTTCGCAAAGATCGATTGAAGGAGGTTAACTACTGTGCGTTTCTTCTTTGGGTCATACTAGAGTTTTTTGGGGGAGTCTTTGGAGGATGAACTTCCTTATTTCTTCTCTCTAGATCGTTAACGATTAAATAGAGCTTAAGCCACATCCTCGTTATTGCGGTGTGATTGGATTTGCTGGCGAAAATAAAGAGCTTTAGGAACGTAGTTAAAGGCATCGCGGGTTCCACCAACACCCACCAATACGACCATGCCATAATTGAATACTTGTCCAAATAAGCTTTGTTGCACGGTAACAGCTTCTAAACGATTGAGCATTAACTCGAGAGCCATGCGGTTTAAGACACCCGTTTTCATGACTACGCGTAGGTTGGTGACAGTATATTCTGATGTGCGATATTCGATCAGGCGGTTAATGACTTTGAAAATGGTGTACACATAAAAGACAAAGCAGAGGATATGGAAGATAGTGTAACCTTTAAAAATGACGGTGTTTAGAGAAGGAAGGTAGTGAAGACCCCATACACTAAAAACGATTGCAATGAAAAGAAGGATGGCTGGAGCGGCAATAATTATTTTATGAGGGTGAAAGCTGACGAGTATTTTTTCGCCTTTCATCAGGGTTCCGGCTACATAAGTTGACATGTTATCCCCTGTCAGTTGGTTAAAGCCACTGAAATAAAGCGTACTTCTCGATGAGTTTTGGGCAATAAATTACCGCGACGTCCACGCTCACCGTGAAAATTAATCAAATCTTTTGGGTTAAGAATGAGTTCACGTTTTCCACTTGAAACAAGCAAAGCACTTTTTTCCGTCAGAACAGCGACATCGATGCAGTACTCTTTATCTAAGTCTTGAGTCGATAGCTGGATTAATTTATTGCCTTTTCCGCGTGGTAATTGTGGTAGCTCAGCAATTGGGAAAATTAATAAACGCCCGGCATTCGTGACAACCGCTAGGTATTCGGATTCGATGTCCCTTACTAATTTAAAGGGAAGGGCTTGTGAATGAGGAGGGATTTTAAGAACAGATTTTCCATTTTTTGTTTTGCAAGCTAATTGTTCTGCGGTTGTCATGAAGCCATAACCTGCTTGTGAGCTCATCAGTATCATTTCATCAGGATCCAGTACCTGTAAACTAATAAAGCGGGCACCTGCTGGCGGCTTCAAAGAGGCAGTGAGTGGTTCCCCAAAGCCGCGTATGGATGGTAAGCCATGAGCGGATATTTGGTAACTCCGTCCACTGTTGTCAAGCAGAGTTAGCAAACTGTTTGTTTGGCATTTTACTTGTGTTAAGAAGTGATCGCCAGGGCGATAGTTGAGATCACTTCCGTTTAGATCATGCCCTTTTCCAGAGCGAATCCAACCTTTTTCAGATAAAACAACGGTTGTAGGCTCTGCTGTGATGCGTTCTTCTACGCGCAAGGCCTGTGCTTGTTCACGCTTTACCAAGGGAGACATTCTGTTATTAGCATGTTCTTTTTGATCTGCGCGTAATTCTTTTTTGATGAGTGTTTGTAATCGGGCATCTGATCCTAGTATGAGTTCAAGCTGTGTTTTTTCATGATGAAGTTCGTTTTTTTCTGTAGTTAGTTTAGTTTCTTCAAGCTTAGCTAAATGACGAAGCTTCGTTTCCAAGATAGCATTGGCTTGGCGTTCGCTTAACTGGAAGACACGCATCAATTCTTCTTTGGGTTTATCGTTTTCGCGAATAATTTGGATGACTTGATCTAGATTTAGATAAACAATCAACATGCCCTCGAGTAAATGCAGGCGATCATTGACTTGTACAAGGCGATGCGTCAGGCGGCGTGTCACAGTTATTTTTCGAAAGACAAGCCATTCAGAAAGAATTTGTTTTAAATTTTTAACGCAGGGCTTGCCATCAAGTCCAATAACATTCATGTTTACGCGGTAGCTTTTTTCTAAGTCTGTTGTTGCGTACAGATGTAACATAGTTGTTTCAATGTTCACGCTTTTAGAGCGTGGAGTTAAGACTAGCCGAGTTGGGTTTTCGTGGTCTGACTCGTCACGAAGATCAACAATATCAGGTAGCTTTTTTGAAAGCATTTGCTGTGCAATTTGTTCGATAACTTTATTGCCTGAAGTTTGATGAGGGAGAGCCGTGATAATAATTTCTTCGCCATCGATCGTGTAAACTGCGCGTTGGCGAATACTGCCATAACCTGTGTCGTAGATGGCTTTTATCTCATTGCGTGCTGTAATAATTTCCGCTTTAGTCGGATAATCGGGCCCCTGAATAAGTTGGCACAGGTCTGCAGTCGTTGCTGTTGGGTTTTCTAAGAGATAAACCGTGGCATCAATAATTTCACCTAAATTGTGTGGTGGGATATCGGTTGCCATACCAACGGCGATACCAGAACAGCCATTTAATAAAACGTTAGGAACTCGAGCAGGCAACAGTAGAGGTTCTTGTATCGTGCCATCGAAATTAGGTTGCCAGTCCGTTGTACCGTAGGGCAGTTCGTTTAATAGGAGTTGTGTGAACGCAGAGAGTCGTGACTCGGTATACCGCATGGCAGCGAAGGATTTGGGATCGTCGGCACTACCCCAGTTACCTTGTCCATCAATGAGTGGATAGCGATAAGAAAAGGACTGTGCCATCAAAACCATGGCCTCATAGCAAGCGCTGTCACCGTGTGGATGAAATTTACCGAGCACGTCACCTACTGTTCGTGCTGATTTTTTATATTTAGATGTCGATTTCAAGCCAAGTTCTGACATGGCATAGATAATACGCCGTTGTACCGGTTTTAGACCATCAGCTACGCTGGGTAAGGCGCGATCAAGGATGACATACATCGAATAGTCAAGGTAAGCACGCTCAGTATAGTCAGCAAGTGATGTGGATTCGGTTTGGGAGGAGAAATTAGTTGTCATTTTAAATCAATTGGTTACTCGTGTTGGGGAGGCCTTCATATCGACGCGCCGTAACCATCATAGCTTGTTTTACAGACTTTCAGCAAGTTGCGTTAAGTGAGTTGTTTTTTTACCCCGCTGTCGTTTGCTCGGTTGCTCAATTTCCCAATTATCGATATTCACACGTAATCTAGGCTTTAAAATACTATTGAGGCTATCGAGTGCATGAAGGCTTTCGCATAAAGCTGCAAAGTCACACAGCGATATTTCGCCAGTTAATTCAAAGCGCTTGAGTGTATATTGGTTAACCCCAGAGTGTTCGGCCAGCATGGGGCGAGTCCATTTTAATTGTAATCGAGTTGCCTTAACCCGCATAGCAAGCCCTTGTTGGACGTTCTTGACAGCAGAAGTTCGGGGTTTTTTAGCCATATCGAGTCGTCCTGTTCTCAAAATAAGGGGATTTAAACATTGTACGGTAGTCAGTTAGGTGTTTACAAGATAAAATAGGGGGCGCGTTGTTCTAGATTGGCCAAAAATAAGGGTGTTATCTTTAACTGAACGTTCAGCGTGCTGATTGGTTTTTAACGGTTGAATGGTATGACTGTATGGGGAAACATCGTGTCGAGACATTATTCCTGGATGGATTGTTTATTAAATGAAGTGCAAGATGCACTGATTACCGTCTTTGCAGAACCGCAAAATAGAGAGCGAGAAAACCCATCGATCAAGGAAAAGGAGATGGCTTTATCTAAAACAGAATCAAGGCAATCAGCTGGATTTATGCGAGTCAATCACACAGGGGAAGTTTGTGCACAAGCGTTGTATCGAGGACAGGCTTGGTGTGCACGCGATACTGCCGTGAGTCAATTTTTAGCACAAGCTGTTCATGAAGAGCAGGATCACTTAGTTTGGTGTCATCAACGTTTGAATGAGCTAAAGTCACACCGTAGTTTCCTGAATTTTTATTGGTATACACATTCATTTTTTTTAGGTTTTCTCGCAGGACGTATAGGCGATGGCTGGAGCTTGGGTTTTATCGAAGAAACAGAGGTTCAAGTCAGTCGTCATTTGCAAAGGCATATAAAAAATCTATCTCTGAAGGATGAAAAAAGTAGAGCGATCATTGACCAAATGAACAAAGATGAAGCAAAGCATGCGGAAACAGCAAAACAACTCGGTGCGCACGGGCTACCTAATTGGACGAAAGAGCTAATGCGTATGCACTCGAAAGTAATGACAACCTTGGCATATTGGGTATAGATTAGCGATGGATTAAATAAGGTGTCGGGTCAGGTACTCCCGCATCGCAAAAGCCTTTTTTGCGCAACAGACAGCTGTCACACAGTCCGCAAGCAGCTCCCTCGCTCGTTACTTGATAACAGGAGACGGTGGCTGCGTAGTTAACGCCAAGTGAAAAACCTCGTTTAATTGTTTGTGCTTTGGATAAATAAATTAACGGGGTTTGTAGGGATAATTTTTTGCCCTCTGCGGAAGCCTTGGTTGCTAAGTTGGCAGTTTGAGCAAAAGATTTTATAAACTCAGGTCGGCAGTCGGGATAGCCGGAGTAATCAACGACACTGACACCTAGATAGATGGCTTCTGCTCCAAGGACTTCCGCTAGACCTACAGCATAACTTAAGAAAGTGAGATTTCTGGCCGGGACGTAGGTGACGGGTATTTCATTTTGGCTTGTGTTGTAAGGGATTGGTTGCGTGTGGTCCGTCAGAGCAGAGCCGCCAAACTGAGCTATAGGTAGGTGCAAGATTGTTTGTGAAATCCCCTCTTTTGCACAAATGCGTTTAGCTGCTTCGAGTTCATACTGATGACGTTGGCCATAGTTAAAAGCTAAGGCATGTGGTTGGTAGCCATCGTATCTTGCAATAGCTAGGCAGGTGGTAGAGTCTAGGCCTCCAGAGTGTAGAACAATCGCGAGCGGTTTTTTCATGGTGAAAATTATCGCGCATGCTTCATGCGGGCGCAAGACTTGTTCAAAATTTCGTAACATGCTTTGGTTAAGGTAGGTTGCATCATCTTCAGTGAACAAGGGATACCGATTAGAAAACCGTTGGTTTTTAGGTTCACCGCTAATTCTGGATGTGTTACAGTGTATTAGAAGCTAAAAAGGGGATCAAATGAGCAAGACAGATATAAAGCGATCGCATTGGAAAGTGATATTTACAGCGGGCATGGGGTTTTTTACGGATGCATATGATCTTTTTATTATTGGTATAGTTACGGCTTTAATCCGACCCGTTTGGCATTTAAGTATTGAACAGGTTGCATTGTTAAATGGTTCAGCGCTGTTGGCAGCAGCATTGGGCGCTGTGTGCTTTGGTTTATTATCGGATCGCTTTGGCCGTAAGAAATTATACGGAATTGAAATTATGATTTTATTTATTGGTGCGATTATTTCCGCATTTTCACCTTCTTTTTGGTGGTTGTTCATCGCTCGTTTTGTAATGGGTTTTGGCATCGGTGGTGATTACCCAACATCTGCCGTAGTAGCCAGTGAATATGCGCCGAAAAAAAATCGGGGCTATATGGTTTTATTGGTATTCGCCATGCAGGCCTTGGGAATGATTTTTGGTCCAGCGTTGGCTTCTTTGATGTTGATTACGTCGCTATCTCATATGGATATTGCTCGAATTTTACTTGGTTTTGGTGCGATTCCTGCGGCTTCTGTTTTTTTCCTCCGTCGTCAATTACAAGAGACACCGGAATTTAAAAAACAATCAGATTTACCGTTGAGTGTGAGTCGAGTTGTCAGAGATTTGGTGAAAGATAAAGGAAACCCCAAGCCAGTAGGTACCTATAGACGACAAAGCATTTGGCAGTCGAAATGGTTGTGGATGTTGTTATTAACGGGCGGCTCTTGGTTTTTATTGGATGTTGCGTTGTACGGTAATACGGTTTCTAACATGATGATTCTAGCTTCACTCCAACCCCAGGCGAGTTTGTTAGCGCATACGCTAATGACAGCACTTATTTTTCTCGTTTTTGCTGTTCCCGGTTATTTTTTAGCAGCTGCGTACATTGATCGTATTGGGCGTAAAAAATTGCAGTTGCTGGGATTTGCGATGATGGCAGTTTGTTATGTGTTGATCGGATCGTTTTCATCCATTCCTCAGAACATCATTGCTTTTTTACTGATTTACGGATGTAGTTATTTCTTTACAAATTTTGGACCTAACACGACAACATTCTTAGTGCCGTCTGAAGTGTATCCAACATCATTGCGTGCAACGGGACATGGTTTATCAGCAGCCATTGGTAAGGTGGGTGCGGCTGTGGGTGCTTTTCTATTACCGGGAGTATTAAAGTTACATGGTTTGTCTTATGTCATGATTGGTATGAGCTTGGTTGCCTTGGTAGGCGTGGGTCTATCTATATTTCTGTCCGATATGACGAATCGATGTTTATCAGAGACAGAAGATGTCGTCAGTGTCTAGTCGTTGTTATATGCGATCGGTTTATTCTGGATTTTCGAGACTTAATTGCCTGGAGTTCACGTTGTAGGCAAAGAGCTCTGCATAGCGACCCCACTCAACAACTGTCGTGAATATTTCTTCCGCCGCCTTTTCGGTTAAGTTCACTTTTAGCTCATCAATGATGTCATGGCTATCAAGGCGGTGGTGTTCGCTTTGGTTTAATTTTTCACGAATTAATTTCGCCAGTGGAATGGATTCTTGTAGGCGAGAGGAGAATATTTTTTTTCGTTGTAAAATATCGGCTTCCATCCATTCTTCACCGATTTTTGTGAGTGAAATATCGCCATCTGAGACGTGTGCAAAGCCAAGTAGTTCCAAGGCTTCAGTAATTGGGAACATATCATCGATTTGAAAATGCAGTTCATCTGCAAGATGAGGTAAATCAACTTTTTCACCAACGGCGTTTAAGTTGTCCAGAAAGCCGACCATTTCAGCTACGTTGGCATCAGGTAGGCGGTAGTATTTGTCAATCGCGCGACGAGGCTCGCTAATTTTAGTATTTAACATCGGTGTTGTCATGAGTCCGTAAATATCATCGACTAATTCACGAAAGGCCGTATCTTGTGTATTGCGTGGATGCGATAGTTCAACTTTAACTTGAGTGCGAATACAACCGGGATTATTCGCAAATACAAAAATACGATCAGCTAGGTAAGCGGCTTCTTCAATATTGTGCGTGACTAGTATGACGCATTGAATGTTGGTTTTGTTAGATCGCCAAATATTAATTAAATCGTTTCTTAGATTTTCTGCGGTTAGTACATCTAGCGCCGAAAAAGGTTCATCCATTAGCAAAACTTGGGGATCTACGACCAAGGCGCGTGCTAAACCAACGCGTTGTGACATGCCGCCGGATAGTTCTTTGGGATAAGCTGATTCGAAGCCATCCAAGCCAACGGTATCGATAGCAGCCAGTGCGCGTTGTCGTCGTTCTTCCGTTGGAACTCCTTTTGCTTCAAGGCCTAACTCTACATTTTGCAAAACCGTTAGCCAAGGCATCAACGCAAAATTTTGAAAAACCATCGTGACCCCTTCAGCAGGTTCATAAATGGGATTACCATGAAATAGTACGCTGCCATGGGTCGCGTCAATCAAGCCTGCCATAATGCGTAATAGGGTTGATTTTCCAGAGCCAGATTTTCCAAGAATAGCGACAACTTGTCCGGCCTGAATCGTGAAGTTGACATTATCCAAGACAACAAGTTCATTTTCTCGTATTTTAGAAAAAGATTTTCGAAGATTTTTCACTTCGATAATAGGTGCTTGGTTTTTAGGCATAATGCAAACTCCTAATGCAATTGATAGCGTTTTTCGGCCAGCTGATAGAGCGGGCGCCAAAGCACGCGATTAATGAGAACGACATAGCAAGACATCACAACAATGCCTAGCGTTAATTGTGGAAAGTTACCTGCGGTGTATTGTTCAGTTAAGTAAGCACCTAAACCATGCGCATTTAAGTGGTATTTCCCCCAGCTAAGGACTTCTGCGACAATGCTTAAGTTCCAAGCCCCTCCAGCTGCGGTAATGGCGCCTGTGATGTAATAAGGAAAGATACCGGGTAAAACAAAGCGTCGCCACCAAAGCCAACCGCGTACGCGTAATGTACCTGCTGCATCATGTAAATTTTGAGGTAACGCCTGTGTTCCTGCAATGATGTTAAATAAAATGTACCATTGTGTGCCTAAAATCATGAGTGGAGCACACCAGATGTTCACATTGAGGTGATTATGGATGATCCAAAGTGTAGCGATGGGAAAGAATAAGTTCGCTGGAAAAGCAGCAAGGAATTGGGTAATGGGTTGCGCCCACTGTGTTGCTCGACGGTGTCGCCCAATCAATACACCAATTGGAGTCCAGATCAAAGAGCTAATAAGGATGACAACAGCAACGCGAAGTGCCGTCCAGGATCCCAAATGGATCACGTTCCAAAGTTCAGATAAAGAAACGGATTTGAAAATGTAGTTGCCGAGTATGTATAGCGTATAAAGAATCGTTCCGGTGATGACGATGTACCAAGCGCTTATGCTTAGCCAATGATTCTGGTGCGTTGCAGAGCGTTTTTTGGCCTTCATTCGTCGACGAAAAAGAGCACCGTTACGCAAGAAATCGAGGTGATGATGGAACCATTGGCCGATCAACTTAACCACACGAGCACGTTGGAATAAGTTTAAAAACCAAGAAGTCGGTTCCTCTGCGCTAACAGCGGTGTTCATTTTGAATTTTTCACTCCATGCAATCAGTGGGCGAAATAGCAGTTGATCATAAATCAAGATGACGCAAAACATGGCTACGATGACGTATAAAATAGCGTGACTATTCGCTTTTTCTATCGCCAAAGCGATGTAAGAGCCAATCCCCGGTAGAGTAATGTTTTTGTGTTTCACGGTGATGGCTTCAGAGAGAACCAGAAAGACCCAACTGCTAGACATAGACATCATCATATTCCAAATTAATCCGGGTGTAGCAAAGGGAGCCTCTACACGCCAGAAGTGTTGCCAGGCAGATAGTTTGAACATGTTAGCGGCTTCATGCATGCTTTTAGGAACAGTCACTAAGCTTTGATAGAAGCTAAGTGTCATATTCCATACTTGTGCTGTGAAAATAGCAAAAATAGAAGCAGCTTCTGGACCTAGCATACTTCCTTTGAAGAGAACGATAAAAGCAATCACGGTAATCGAGAGGAAGCCTAATACGGGAACCGACTGCAGGATATCAATGAGAGGGATAATAATTTTGGCAGCTGCTTTACGTTTGGCAGCCCAGGTCCCAAATATAAAGGTGAATAGCAGAGAAAAAAGCATAGCAACTAACATGCGTAGAAAGCTCTGCAAGGCATAGCCTGGTAATGCCCAAGGGCTAAGAGAGATGGGTATTTTTGAATCGATATGAAATTGCCCAGACATATGCTTGGCGCCAAAGCCTAATAAAATGAGGATGGCAAGGACGATCAAAAGGGCAAAAAAATCCCAATGGTTAGGGATCGGCCATTTTTTAGCTTCGCTTTTGCTGTAGGTATTGGGTAGTTGTGTTGGCATCGCTACTCCTATGCAGAAATGAATGGTTAAGAATTTTCAGTGAAGGTAACAACTAAAGTTCCCTAACAGCCAACCTAATCCACTCAAAACCCCTAATCAACAGTCCATTAAAGCGGAAGCAGCCAGCCTAGTCAAATATTGAAAGTGGACCCTTGTTTAACTATGATGACAATCACATGAATGAAGGGGAGATGACGATGACTCATGAATCTAGCCAGGCTGCGTTCTTTTTTTCCCAACAAGACTTATCCTCTTTAGGGCTTTTTGCTGCAGGGCTCGTACTTATTACCATGATAAGTGTGGGTATTATTTTCAACTTATTTTTCGTACTTAGTCTGCAAAAAACACTGAAAATGATTCCCAAAAAAGAGCACGTATTTCCAATGGCTTTTCTATGGCTCATCATTATTCCAGGGGTCGGGTATGTTTTTGAATGGATTATGTTGCCATTTGGAGTACCGCGTACGATTGAATCTTTTTTTGCAGGGAGTGATCAGGCGATAGAGAAACCACAGGCACGATTTTTTGGCTTAGGTTTAGCGAGTGTTATTTTAGAGCTCGGTTTTTTCGCGGGTTTCTTCGGTATGGTCAGTTTAATCCTGAAGATCATCTACTGGTCCTATGCCGTCAGTTTGAGGCATCAAATTCAGGCGCGTTTAAATGCTCATTAAGAAGGCCTGAATAACCGCTCGAATGAATCAGACTTTTTTCTTTTTTGCAAGGATGTCGATGAAACTCAAACGAATTAAATTTGTAGACCGATATCCACGCAATGACGCCAGACAGAAAAGACTGCAAAAGCTCTGTTGGTATAAGTTCAGCACCTATAAAGCTGAAAGATTCCGCAAGGTGGGGTTAACCACGGGATCTTAAAACTCAAAATTTGCCAAGAGGCCATGAATTGGCAGAAAATGACTCTCGGTTTTTTGCAGCAAAGCAGACTTTTCTAGTCCTCTGGGCAAAACCACTGATTAAGAACGCTTTTAATTTCATCAAGGCCACTTCGGTCTACAGCCGAGAACAGTTGTAGGCTGAATTCACGCTCCCCTAGCAATTGCTTCAAGTGGTTGCGCGTATTTTGTAGCGACAGGGTGGCTTGATGATTATTAAGTTTATCGCGTTTGGTTAGTAATACATGAACAGGAAGGTGGCGGTTAACAGCCCAAGTAATTACCTGTTCGTCCATGGCTTTCAGTGGATGGCGGACATCAGCGATAACGACAAGACCAGCCAGACACGAGCGGTCAGTCAGGTAGTGATTGACATGTTTTTGCCAGCGTTCCTTGATGGAAGCAGGTACTTTAGCGTAGCCATAACCGGGTAAATCAACCAATAGACGATCTTCATCCAGGGTGAAAAAATTAATCATCTGGGTACGACCTGGCGTATTACTCGTCCTGGCAAGCCCTTTGATACCGGTGATCGTATTGAGTGCGCTGGATTTCCCCGCATTCGAGCGACCAATAAAAGCGACTTCAATTCCTTGGTCGGGAGGTAAATCTTTGTTTTCTAATGCACTTTTTAAGTATTGTGCTTGCTGGTAGCAGGGCGGCTGCAATGAAGAATTGCTGCTCATAAAACCTCTATTATTTCGAAGAAGACTGCGCAGTATACCATCCTCCACCTAATAATCTCAACTGCTGTTACAAAAAAGACCTAAGATTGTGCGTAAAGTGACCTATTTAAAAGTGACTTTCTATCTTTGTTGTGGGTGCTGTGTTAGGATTTTAGGGAATTGCTTAGGATCAATCCCATTTTTTAGGTTAATCGGGGATTTTTGGGTGCTACGCACGGAGCTGGTTGAATATTTTATTTTAGGTGTGGGTTGCGTAACAAACTGATACAGACCATTAAGGAGCGAGTAGTATGGCTCATTTCAGCCATACTGCTTTGCTTGATTGTATTTACAAGCCTTTTTTTCCTGATCGAAATTTCAGTACTTCGATCAATAGATCTGCCAGTTGTCATGCCTAAAAATCACGTTCAAAAAAGTGTGTTGCTTTTCGATAAATCTATGTTTGGTCGATACAAACACAAAAAAGTCTTAGAAAAAGCGGATATCAGTAGTGAAGTTGTTGGTTTAATTGCAGACCCATCTGATCCGAAATCACCCTCGGCGATTGCTATTCTTACAAATACGCAGGGTGAGTCAAAGGTTTATCAAATTGGAAGCAAATTGCCAGGCGAGTATGAATTAATACAAATATTTCCGCAGAAAATAATCCTCATGAATAGGCAGGGTGTTCGATATTACTTGGGCTTCTTGAAACCAAATTTAGAGTAAGAAATACCTTAAGGCTGTGGTATGCAGTTATCAAATAAGTAGAGATAGGCTTTTTCGATAAAATCTTAAGCCCTTTGTGAAGAGGTGTCTGCTATATTTAAGTATTTCAAGGAGTGTCAAATGAAAATAGGAATTCAATCCGTAGTTATCGCTATCGCTGTTTTTTCTTCAATGGGGGTTCAAGCAAGTGCGAGACAAGCCCAAGACTCAAAAAAATCGGGAGTTTATTTTCTCTATGTGATTTCCACTCAGCGTGCTCAGTTGAAAGCGTATAGCAATAAAAAAATGTTGCTCACGATAAAAACTAAAAATATTCAATCCGTTCTAGCTTTTTCGGATCGACCTAATCGGATTGCTTATCGGATGAAACCGAGCATCTATGCTAAACAGGTTCACAGTGGAACATATTCGTTTACTCAAGACCCGCCCAACCTGGTGTTATCTATTTGGAATGCAGGTAATATTTACGATATCCCATTCAAAGTCACGTCGTATCATATCATGGGTGGAAAAATAACCTACGAGTTAAACTCTTTGATGCCCTCAGAAAAAATAACGTTTTCTAAGCTATCGGGCCCAGCTGCCTTGTACATTGACTCATTTAATATAAATAACCCAGGATGCGATCCAACACAGGGCTCGTCGGGGTACAAATATTGTATAAATTCACCGGTATAGTATAAATAACCCAGGATGCGAGCCAACATATCCGTCGCATCGGATCACAAAAACAGCATAACAGAAGGGTAAGCTGTTGGAGCTGTCTCAAGTCATTTAAATTAACAGGTATTGCCAATGTCCAAAGTTGATCCGGCAGGCGATCTCGGTGTTACGTTTTTTTATGCGTTTGGTTTGTGTGTAGGGTGATTAGATTTTTGTACGTTAGGCAACAAAAGCGCGCATCGCTTCAATATGGTTCAATAAAAACGTTCTTGTATTGTCGTCGTTCAGATTGCCGTCTGCATCAAATTTACCATAGAGTTGTCCAACCATAACTTCTGGTTTATTTAAAAAATGAATATTTAAAAATACCCCTATTTTACGTAATTCATATTGCATACGTGCAGTACCAATATAACCAGGTGATCCTCCAAGGATAGCCGATTTTTTTCCGTTAAAGGGTTGGTTGTCTAATCGAGAGAGCCAGTCAATCGCATTTTTTAAATGTCCAGGCAAGGAGTAATTGTATTCAGGTGTGAAAAATAACACAGCATCTGATTCTCTTATGTCTTGTGCGTATTCATGAATAACGTTAGGTTTATTGGGTTCCAAATCTGAATTGTAATGAGGGAAGAGAGCGGTATTAATTTCTTTAAAGCACATTTGGCCTTCAGAAAGTTGTTGGTAAGCATTGTAGAGTTTGCGGTTGTACGAGTCTTTTCTTAAACTACCAACCAATACGCAAATATTCATTATTAACTCCTGATGTGAATGATTCGTATTTCTGGATTCGTTTGCGCACGTATGGAGATTTTTGATTGATCTATAATTTCAGCAACGTTCAAATCAGAAAAATAGCCTGCTTTTCATCTATTATCTCGGCCCGTTGATCTTAGGAGATGGAAAACAAAAAACGGTCATTTGTATCATATTTTGCTTAAGAGAACAACGGGGCTCGTGTAATCAACTGCTTTTCTATGTATTAGCGGATGTTCGAAAATCAGAGTCTTCGTCAGTAAATGAGTGCCTTGTTCACTGGCAAGAGAGGATCCATTTGTTCCATCAAAGGGTCTGCGCTTTTGAAATAAATGACCAAACCTAACGGCTAGATTTCATTGTCTTTCAATCGATTGACACAAAGCGCGCCAAATAATAAAAAGACTGGAAAAACAGCCATGGATAAGTGATATCCGTGTGCGGAAAAAACATCAGCACCATTGACCAGATGTGGGCTTCCCGTTAAATCAAGTAACTTTCCGAGTAAAGGCTCCGTGAGTGCGCCCAGTATGGAGTCACCTGTATTAATCATGCAAACAACAGTAGCAGCCAAACTTAACGGATTAATATCTTTACCAACACCAAAACCAAGCATAAAAGCACTCGTACCCAAGCCCGCAATAAATAACTCAGTTGCAATCCAGGTCGTTGAATGAATGGGTAAGTAAATAGCAGCCATAAAGCCGATCAACGTTAGAAAGAGTCCGAGATACATGCAATTTTTACGGGACAAGTACTTTCCAGATAAAAAGCCAAAAATCGGGCCACCAATGCCTAATCCGATAAATAAACTGCTCGTCATCAGCGAGGCTTCTATCTGTGTTAAGTGGTGCAAACGTTCCATGCAGATATTACCCCACAATCCCCCAAAAGCAGCAAGTGGTGTAAAAGCTAACCCACTGTAAAGCATGAGCCACCAGTTTTGCGGTGAACGCAAAACAGAGAAGCAATCTTTTAGGTGTATCGTTTGTTTAGAGGGTGGATTTGTTTGGTAGTTAGCCGCAATTTTTTGCGACGGAATAAAAAGAAAATACAAAACAGCAATTAAGAAGCCAAAGATAGCGCAATCAAAGAGCGCGTTTTGCCAGCTAGTCTGATTGACCAAGAAAGCCAGTGGACTTTCTGCCAACATGGAGCCAAGCATTACACCGGTAATCAGTAGGCCACAAATAACCGCATAAGCCCTTCCTGAGAACCAGTCAGCCGTGAGTTTTAAATAACTAACTGTTGCAAACGCCGCACCGACACCCATCAACGAGCGAGACCAGAGTGCTTGATTGAAAGTCGTGCTGTGACTAAATGTAAGCGCACCACAAGCAGCAGTTGCAATGGCAAGGGCACCTATCCACTTAGTTGAGTAACGGTCCAGTAGAGGACCTGCAATGAACTGAAAAATCAGCATAGTCCAAAACCATGAGGCAGTCAGTGCACCGATACCTAATCCATTTAGATGAAATTCACGCATCAGAGGTTGGACCATCACGCTGGGAGATATTTGTAAAACGTATTTGTAAAGTAAAAATAGCATGCTGGCTAGAACGACCAGGGTGGCCATGGTGGTGTGACGATGGGTAGAGAGCCAATTTTTTTTAGCCGGAGCGTGATTTGTTAGAGACATGGATTCACCTGTGTTATGGTTTCGTGGTTGACGATTGTTGATTAGATCTGTTTGCCTGCAACGCTGTGCAGACAATCAACCACAGCGCTACAGGCGAATAACGCTGACGACGACAGGGGTTTTGAGAGCTGGTTTCGTATTCAGTTGTAATGTGGTGTAAAACACGCCGGTTCCCCAAAATATTCAGTTTTTGACACGGTGCGCTGACGATAGCATAGCTCTTGGATATGGGCAATAGCTGATCAGACGGGTTGAGTTATTTCGCCTGGTTGTTATCGCTTTATGGGATTAGCGCAAGTAAGGCGGTTTTCGTTATTCGGGATAACTCGTTTAGTACGTGGGTATCGCAATTTAAGGGTGGGACCCAGTACACGGTATTATTGATCGGACGAAGGAGGGCACCTGCTTTGATAGCTAACTGCGACAGTTGGAAGCCTGCGCGTGGGAAGTTCGCTTTTCCCGAGAGATCTGCAGCGACCATTGAACCCAGTTGGCGAACAGGGCCCAGTAATCCCGTTTCATCAGCGAGGTCTTGCATCAAGCTTCGCATTTTTTCGCCATTTTTAGCGGACTTTTCACAAATAGATTCTTCTTGCATGATCGTGAGTGTTTCTCTTGCAACTCGAGCACCGAGTGCATGACCTGTGTAGGTGTGTGAATGTAAAAATGTTTTTTCGCTGCCATAGTCACCATAAAACAATTCATATACGCTTTCTGGAATCATCACGGCTGAAAAAGGGAGGTAACCAGCAGTTAAGCCTTTCGATAAGCAAACAAAATCAGCATGTATCCCTGCATGTTCACAGGCGAGCATTTTTCCAGTTCGCCCGATGCCAGTCATAATTTCATCAGCAATTAAAAAAATATCTTGTGCTTGTGTGTAGGCACGTAAGCGGCGTAATACATCCGGATGATAGAGTTTCATACCCCCAGCGCCTTGTAAAATAGGCTCAAGAATAAGTGCGGCTGTGGAATCTGCAAAGGGTTCTAGTTGCTTTAGTATTTTTTGCCAGGCTTCATTCGAAATCGGTTGATCCCAGTTTGGGTCAGTGGGGCCCGTTGTGTTAACGATTGGGTCGATGTAGGGAACAGGTTGTAGTAAGCAAGCGTAGGGTGTTTTATAGATACCAATATCACTCACGCTCAGTGTTAAGGCTGTTTCACCATGATAGCCATTGCAAAGCGCTAGGAGCCCCTTTCTTTTTTTTTGACCTCGTAATTGTTGCGCGTGAATAGCCATTTTCAAAGCGATTTCAACTGCAGAAGACCCATCGGATGCATAAAATACTTTATCGTGAGCGGGTGATAAATTTAAAATAGCTTCACTGCAAGCAACGATGGTTTCATGGGTTGTGTTAGCTAAAATGGCATGTTCTAGAATGTGGCTTTGTTCAATCAGAGCTGCGGTTAAACGGGGGTTTTTATGACCCAACGATTTGCACCACCAGCTGGATATCGCATCAATAATTTTTGTGCCATCCACTAAATGCAGATAAGGTCCGCAAGCGGAGGCAATCTCAAGTGGTGGAAAATGTTCATAATCCTTCATTTGTGAACCTGGGTGCCAGATAGTGTTGAGATCTCGACGTTGTAGTGCAGTTGTTATCACGGTTCTCCTACTCGATGATGAGTTAATGGCAGTAAATCACGTGTATATAAAAAAGGCAATAAATCGCAGAGCGATTCAAAAATGGTATTTTTATCTGGATTGAGAATGACAGCGCTTTCCTTGACAGGCGCACAAGACGACTTATGATGGTTCTTTTACCTCCAAAAGGATGATGATGATGACGAATACGCTCTGGAGTCTAGAGGCGATTAAAGTCTGTTACGAACAGCCGATGATGGATCTCCTTTATCAGGCTCAAACGGTACATCGAGAAAATTTTCCACCCAACGAAGTGCAATTGAGTACGTTACTCAGTATTAAGACGGGAGCTTGTCCAGAAGATTGTGGTTACTGCTCGCAATCAGGTCATCACTCGACTGAGTTAGAGCGAGAAAAATTGTTGTCGATTGATGCCGTTGTTGAAAATGCACGTGCGGCAAAAGCCAACGGATCAACGCGGTTTTGCATGGGTGCAGCTTGGCGCAGTCCACCGAAAAAAGACATGCCAAGTGTCGTTGAAATGATAAAAGAAGTGAAAGCCATGGGAATGGAAACCTGTATGACCTTAGGGATGTTGGATGATGAACAGGTGAGAGAGCTCAAAGAAGCAGGATTGGATTATTACAACCACAACATCGATACATCACCGACTTACTACGATGAAGTTGTTACGACACGCTGCTTTCAAGATCGCTTGGATACCTTGCAGCGGGTACGCGATGCCGGAATTAACGTCTGTTGTGGCGGTATCATGGGAATGGGGGAAACCAAAGAAGATCGCTTTGCGTTTTTGCAAGCATTGGTTAGTTTACCGGTTTACCCAGAAAGCGTCCCCATTAATCGATTAGTCCCTGTTCCGGGAACACCGTTGAGTCATGCGAAGCCTATTGATGACTTGGAGTTTGTGCGAACGATTGCAACGGCTCGGGTGATGATGCCTAAAGCGATGATTAGATTATCGGCAGGGAGAGAGGCCATGACACGTTGTTTACAAACCTTGTGTTTTTTTGCTGGCGCAAACTCGATTTTTTATGGAGATAAATTATTAACAACGCGTAATCCACGTGTGGAAATGGATGAGGCTTTGATGCGACAGTTAGGTATTCATGCGGCGGCTAATCCCTTGGCGCAAGAAACAGTAGAGGCTTAACTTGATTCTGGATCGTTTAAAAGAGCGATTAAATGCTTGGCGCGATGATGGGCTGTATCGAGAAATGCATTGTTTGGAATCACCCATGCAATCAGAAATCATCAATCAAGGAAAAGGATTTCGGGTTTTTTCTTCGGGGAATTATTTAGGATTAGCGAATCATCCCCGACAAAAAGCAGCGATGAGAGAGGCGGTTGAAAATTATGGAGTCGGAACAGGCGCATCACATTTGGTCGTGGGTTATACGAAGCAACATCAAGCAGCAGAAGAGGCTTTTGCTAGCGCCTGTGGTTTTGAATCAGCCATGCTATTTTCTTGCGGATATATGGCAAATGTCGGAATACAGCAGGCTTTGTTGAGTCGGAATGATGTGGTCTATCAAGACCGCCTGAATCATGCCTCTTTATTGGATGGTGCACGATTATCAGGTGCGAAACTAAAACGATTTAGGCATTTGAATTATGTGGAATTAGAGCAGATGCTGCGAGCCGATGGTCTAAAATCTAAGTTGGTTGTTTCGGATACCGTCTTTAGTATGCAAGGCGATGAAGCGGATTTGAAAATCTTGAGTCAATTGCGAAAAAAATACGGTTTTTTCCTTATTGTTGATGATGCGCATGGTATGGGTGTGGTAGGCCAAAATGGCCGCGGTAGTTTAAACAAAGCCGGATTAAGCGCAAAGGATATTGATTTGTATGTGTGTCCCTTGGGCAAAGCATTTGGTTCCTTTGGTGCAGTAGTGATGGGCACGGTTATGGTCATCGATGCATTGCGTCAGTTCACCCGTTCGTATGTGTATACCACCGCCATGCCTGCTGCGATGGCCTCAGCGGCTAAAGAAGCATTACAGATTATGCAGGAGGAATCCTGGCGACATAAACGCTTGCTGGAATTAATTACGTATTTTAAAAAATCAGCTAAAAAAAATGGGATTCAGTTGTTGCCCTCGGATTCAGCCATTCAGGCATTTGTGGTGAAAGGAGCAGAGGCCTGTTGTCGGGTATCAAAAAAATTATTACAAGCCGGTTTTTTAGTCACGGCGATTCGACAACCAACGGTCCCCGCTGGTTCTGAGCAGTTACGTTTTACGTTGAATGTCGGACAAACAGAAAATGACATCGATGCTTTGATGGCGGTGATTGCTGAAAAACCAACGCTTGTTTTGTTGCCTGGCTTAAGTTTTGATGATCGTATTTTCCAACCGTTTCAAGCGTTATGTGAGTCAAAGTTCAACGTCCAAGCGATTAATTATGAAAGTATTACGGATCAGGACTGTTCATTGGATGAATGGTTTGATTGTTTTATCGAGAAAATGCCAGCAAGAGCACATTATGTGGGTTGGTCTGTTGGAGGGTTGTTTGCTTGGAAACTAGCTGAAAAAATGCCAGAAAAAGTAATATCTATCCTAAGCTTTGCGAGTACGCCAAAATTTTTAGAAGAAGAGAATTGGCCGGGTGTGACAAAAAAAGATTTTGCACCTTTTGAGCAGGGTAGCCCTGAAAAAATGCAAAGACGCTTAGGTCAGCTCTGTTTGCAAGACGCTAAGTTGTTAAAAGATTTTCAACTTCAGCAACCCTATAAAAGCTGGAGTTTGGGTTTGAAAGCTTTAAAAAAATGGGATATGCGAGCGTGGATAGAAAAAACAAGCATACCCTTGTTATTGGTTTTTTCTGAGAAAGATGCATTATTACCCAGTCGACAACTACAAAAAAAATTCGATAAAAGTAGAGTTTTACCTCAGGCTGAGCACGCCTGTATTTACACACATCCAGGGATGTGTCATGCCTTGTTGTTGGAGTTTTTGAGTGAGTACTGATGAGGTGATACGAGCATTTAACAAGTGTGCTGCCCAGTACAAATTATTGGCATCTGTACAGCAACGGATTGCCGCTCAGTTTTTTTCGTTTGTTCAAACAAAAAAAACCAAAAGTGGAGTTTTATTGGATATTGGCTGTGGCACTGGATTTTTGACTCAAAAAATTAAAGCGGCTTATCCCAGTCATACGTTAATTGCTTTGGATGCAGCGCCTGACATGTTGGCTTGCTTGCCTAGGCTTGATCGCATGCAGTTGATGTGTGCAGATTTTGATGCGATCCCTCTAGCAGATAACACATGCGATGCTGTTTTTTCGAGTGTTGCTTTACAATGGAGTCAAGATGTTGAGAAAACATTGACAGAGTGGCTGCGCGTTTTAAAGCCAGGAGGACAGTTGTCTTTTTCTACTTTGTTAGTTGGAACTTTGATAGAATGGGATGCCTGTTGGGAGGTGGTGGGGGATTTACGTCGAGTCAATCGCTTATTAACAGAAAAAGAGCTGCATGCTTTATGTTTACCTGTTAATTCTCAGTGGATAGCGTCACAGGTAAGTCACCTAACGGAGTATCATTTGACATCGGCGGATGCCTTGGCGAGCGTCCGTGATATCGGAGCGGGTAGCCGGATACGTCCCTCCAGAAAGCAGGGTTTAATGGGTCAAAAAAAGTGGCAGGCATTTTTGTCTGCTTATGAAAATAGGCGAACGACTGAAGGTTTGCCGTTAAGTTATGAGGTGTTTTATGGAACCATCCAAAAGAAATAAGATGTATGGTTATTTTGTTACAGGCATTGATACAGGCGTCGGGAAAACGCGGGTAGCGACACGATTGATGTGTCAATTGCGCGAACGTGGGTTGCGCGTTGCAGGCTTTAAACCGATTGCCAGTGGCGCTAAAAAAAGTCGAGATGGCTTTTTTAGTCACGAAGATGTAGAGGCCATGCAAAGAGAAGCAAGCGTTGAGTTAGCCGCCTCAGTGATTAATCCGTATTGTTTTGAACCACCAATCGCACCGGTGATTGCTGCGGTCGAACAGGGGATTTGTATGACGGTGAACACATTGGTAGATGTCTATAAAAATGATATTCAACCCTATGTCGATGCGGTGGTTGTTGAGGGAGCGGGTGGTTGGATACAGCCACTGAATGAACATGAGACAATGGCTGATTTGGCTTGTGCTCTGCGATTGCCGGTAATAATTGTTGTTTCTATACGGTTGGGCTGTTTAAATCATGCGTTGTTGACCTATCAAAGCATTCAGGCAAGTGGTCTACCCATGGCTGGTTGGTATGCTAATGTCATGGATCCCAGGGTCGAGCGAATTGAGGAGCAGATTATGCAACTGCAAAAACGTCTGGCTTGTCCGTTGCTAGAGACGATAGCTTACCAGCAGGAAGCAGTAGAGGCCGTTATTTAGCTCCAACAAGAAAAGGAACGCTTTATTTTCTTAAAATGGACATAATGAAAGCCTTGTCTTCAACGCTTAAATGCGCTATTTCCAGTGTTTTTTCTCCAAGCGCAGAATAAAGAGCTTTGAGCTCAGGTTTTAAGACGGCTAAATGATGTTCAATGGTTCGTTGATCGTTTCGAGCGATGGGACCTGTGAGGCAATTGCTGTAAGTATTATCCGCTTTTAAATTATCAAGAACAGATTGCATGAGTTGTTCGGTTATTTTTTTTGAGGTGATCGGGTCGATGTCGGCTTTTTCAAATTGCTGATAGGCACTGTCGGCAAGTGTTACTAAATAGTTCGCTGCTAGGCAGCAGGCAGCATGGTAAGTTGATTTTTGATGCGTGGGGATTGCATGAAGTTCTGCACCTAGTGCATGAAAAAGTTCAGTGACCAACTTCAGTGCGTTAGTATCGCCTTCAACTGTACAAATAGTTCCTGCAAAATTAGCCGCTGTTTTTTTGGGGTTTACGATGCTAATCAAGGGATGAATATTTGCTGCCTGAATATCCGCTCGATTTTCTGGATTTAAAATAGACGCCGGTAACGAGCCACTGCAATGAATCAACGTAGTGTCGTGGTGACTTTCTAAAACAATTCTTGCGGTTTCTGCAATCTGGTCATCGGGTACCGTGATAAAAAACAAATCTGCGGCGGGTAGTTCAGCAATTTTTGACTTTTCTTTACGGCTAGCGCAGATTGCTTGCACAGAATAATGAGGCAAAGGGCGTATGAGCTCTGCCCATGTTTGACCGACTCGTCCGGCACCAATTATGTTAATGTGTATCACGTATGCTCCAGTATACGCAGACCAACAAGTATGTTAGCGTTGCTTTCATTTTTTAAAGGACAGTTCCATGAGTAAAACAGGACTTCGTTTAGGCGTCAATATTGATCATATTGCTACACTGCGACAAGCACGGGGTACAAGCTACCCTGATCCAATAGAGGCTGCACAAATTGCTGAAAAGGCCGGTGCACATGGGATTACGCTACACCTGCGTGAAGATCGACGTCACATAAAAGAGGAGGATTTGTATCGGTTGAAGCGGGCAGTTCATATCCCCATTAATTTAGAAATCGCGGTGACTGAAGAGATGATTGCGATTGCGTTGGATCTAAAGCCTGAAAATGTTTGCTTAGTCCCTGAAAAACGAGAAGAGCTCACGACAGAAGGTGGACTGGATATCTTAAGCCATCAAGCAGTGATTGCCCATGCCTGTCAAGCGTTCGCGCAAGTTGGGATAGCCGTTTCGGTGTTTATCGATCCAGACCTGAAACAAATTGAGGCTGCCAAAGCGGTGGGTTCGCCTGCGATTGAGCTACACACAGGTAGGTATGCCGATGCCGATGCATCTTCTATGCGAGTAGAATTAGAGCGCTTAGCGGAAGCGGCTAAGTACGCTCAGAAAATTGGTTTAATCGTTAATGCTGGCCACGGATTAACATTAGATAATCTGGGTTTGGTTTGCGAAATACCGCAATTACATGAGCTCAATATTGGTCATGCATTGGTTGCGGATGCGATTTTTCTGGGCTTAGAGAATTCGGTGAAAGCTTATTTGAAAATATTGAAAAAAAGAGGAAATCAAAAATAAAAATGAGGGTCCCATTGGAGTAACGTTGCGTGATGTTCTCTATTGTAGCGGAGTATAATGGCTGTTTCTCCCCAGCAGCCCATTACAAAACGATTGCCCAGCGAATGGGTGTGATGGTGAGGTTTATGCGTGTGACCATGTATCAGCGTATCTGTTTTAGATCTTTTGAGCGTTTTTAAAACGCGGTGTTCAGTTACATTGAATTTAATCAGCGGTTCATATAAAACTCGGCGGGTACTTTCCCCACGGAGTTGGCCGGCGATTTTTAATCGGACCGATAAGGGAAAAGAAAGAAATAAAGCACAAAAAAACCGAGATTGGCTGATGCAGCGCAAAAATAAGTGCGAGATATCCTTTCCACATAAATGATCACCATGACAAACAGCCACGCGTTTGTTATATAACTCAATGGTACTGGGGTCCTTTAAGCGATGTATGCCACATTGTTTTAGAAGTTGGTCACTGAATAAAAAATCTCGGTTGCCGCGTAAAAAATAAAGAGAGGTCTGCTTGCTTGCTTGTTGGCAAGCCTCAGCGAGTTGATGAAAGAATTGAGCGGGGGAGTCGTCGCCGACCCACGCATCTAGAAAATCACCCAGGATATAGATAGCATCCGCGGTAGGCGCTACTTTTGCTAGAAAAGTGTAAAAAGATTCGTTAATTGCTGGGGTTTGGTCACTGAGATGCAGGTCAGAAATAAAATAGGTGGCGGGCTCATTCCATTGGCTTTCGTGCAGTTGTGGAAAAAAATCTTTCATGGGATCATTATAACAGGTATTTTAGCCATTCCCGATAGCTGTTGAGTCGATATTTTGTCTTAGATGAGCGAAAAATCGGTGGTTGTCGGTTTATTGAGAGTGTTTAACGGTTTAGTCATCTTGGATAGGGGTAGTTATGGCATTGCAGATTTATGATAGTTTGGCTGGCGAAAAACGTTCGTTTGTTCCACAGAAAATCGGTGAAGTGAGTATGTATGTTTGTGGAATCACGGTTTATGATTACTGCCATATTGGGCATGCACGCTCATTAATAGCCTTTGATATGATTGCGCGTTACCTCCGTTTTTCAGGTTATGAGGTCAACTTTGTGCGAAATATCACGGATATCGACGATAAAATCATTAATAGAGCGAATGAATTAGATGAGGATTGGCAGGCCTTGGTAGGCCGCTTTATTCTTGCGATGCATCAGGATGAACGGGCACTGGGCATTTTGCCGCCTGATCACGAGCCACGTGCGACACAGTATATCGAAGAAATGCAGGTGATTATTCAGGAACTGATGGATAAGGATGTCGCGTACCGTTCTGAGCAGGGAGATGTGTGTTTTGCAGTAGAAAAATGTAGCGAGTATGGCAAACTATCGGGCCGAAATATCGAAGAGCTGGAAGCTGGTTCTCGAGTTCAGGTCGATCGAAGTAAGCACAACCCAATGGATTTTGTTCTTTGGAAACCGGTGAAGCTGGGTGAACCTGCATGGGATTCGCCTTGGGGATTGGGTCGTCCTGGATGGCATATTGAATGTTCAGCGATGTCTAAGACTTTGTTAGGATTGCCATTTGATATTCACGGTGGGGGAATGGATTTAAAATTTCCGCATCATGAGAATGAGATTGCGCAAACTGAAACAGCAGATTCCTGTGGTTTTGCAAACTATTGGATGCACTCAGGCCTTCTTCATGTGGATGGCGAAAAAATGTCAAAATCATTGGGGAATTTTCTCACGATACGCGATGCGTTAGAAATGTATTCATCGGAACAAATTCGGTTTTTCATGCTAAGTAGTCATTATGGTTCTCCGGTTAATTTTTGTAAGGCACAAATGGAGCAAGCTCAAGCATCGCTTGAACGTCTTTACACAGCATTGCGTGGGTTATCACACGAGTCAGAAAATCTGAAGGGCGATCTGGCGAAGTCCTATTATCACACTTTTTGCGAAGCGATGGATGATGATTTTAATACGCCTATTGCATTAGCTGTTTTTTTTCAGTTAGCAAAAGACATCAACAAAGCAAAGGGGAGTGATTTGCAGTTAGCCAGTCGTTTGGGATCGATATTGTCTCAGCTGGGGGCGGTAATCGGTTTACTGCAAGATTCGCCAGATGATTTTTTACAAGGAAAAATAAAAAATAGAGACAAAATTCAGCAGCTAATTAACGAGCGACAGGCGGCTAAGGTTATTAAAAATTGGGTGCTCGCTGATCAGATTAGAGCGAGATTGCAAGGGATGGGTGTTGTTTTAGAAGATACGGGAGAGACGACAGCTTGGCGTCTAGAAAAATAGCTGCCATAATTATCGGGTTGCGTATGAGGAAATGTCAATGTTTCAGCTGATTCTAGATGCTGTGTCCAATCCAGTTTTAGCGTATGCGCTATTGATGATTGGTATATATGGTTTATTTTTGGAATGCTTCGCACCGGGTTTGGTTTTCCCGAGCCTGCTGGGTGGTATTGCCTTATGTTTGAGTATTTATGGCCTCTATCATCTTCCCGTGAATTTGTGGGCTTTGGCGTTATTGTTAATCGGGTTGGCTTTGATGATGTTGGAGGTGTTCACGTCCTTTTGGTATCTATTAGGTATTTCGGGAATTATGGCTTTTGTTTTTGGCTCCCTTTTTCTCATAGAGCCGTTGGCTCTTCCTGGGTTAGCTATAGGGTGTGTCACGCTAGTGACCTCCGTGTTTTTTCTTGGGGTGCTACGATTTGCAATGAAAGTACGGAAACTTCGAGTTGTTTCGGGCGAGCAGGGTATGATTGGGCAGGTAGGTGTCATGAGTGCTAGTGGGAAATGGGTATGGGTCATGGGTGAGCGGTGGCGTTATTCGTCAGAAAAGGAAGTAACTCCGGGTCAGTCTGTTCGTGTCTTGCACGTAGATGGGCTTGTTTTGTCAGTGGAATTGATTTCAGAACAAAAGGAAAAATAAGAATGAGCATTTTTTTAGGTATTGTCTTAGTGATATTGTTATTGTTGATCTTTAGTGCGATCAATATTTTACGAGAGTATGAGCGGGGAGTCATTTTCGCATTAGGTCGTTTTTGGAAAGTAAAAGGGCCGGGTCTGATTCTAGTGGTTCCTTTTTTTCAACAAATGGCTCGCGTACAGTTAAGAACGGTGGTGATGGATGTCCCTAGTCAAGATGTGATATCGAAAGATAATGTATCTGTACGCGTTAGTGCGGTGGTTTATTTTCGAGTCATGGATCCACAAAAAGCGATTATACAAGTCGAGGATTATTATGAAGCCACTTCTCAGTTGGCTCAGACATCGTTGCGATCGGTTTTAGGTCAGCATGAGCTAGATGATATGCTGGCGAATCGAGAAACCTTAAACAAGAGCCTGCAGGAAATATTAGATCGAGCAACAGAGGCATGGGGTATTAAAATTGCGAATGTTGAAATCAAGCATGTGGATTTGGATGAAAGCATGATTCGTGCCATTGCACGTCAGGCTGAAGCAGAGCGCGAGCGTCGTGCGAAAGTCATTAATGCAGAAGGTGAGTTCCAAGCTTCCCAGCGTTTATTGGAGGCATCCCGTGTGTTAACGCAGCAACCAGAGGCAATTCAATTGCGTTATTTGCAGACCTTGGTAGAAATTGCCGGGGATAAATCATCAACGATTGTTTTCCCATTACCCATGCAGCAATTAGGCAGTTTTATAGGTGATATGCTCAAAGGAAAAAATTAATTAACTATTCCGATAAGGGGTGTTCTTCGTAGAGTTCACCCTGCTTTTTCTAAGCACGGCATAAAAACTGGAGGTGTGACTCCTATTTTCTAAGAAGAGAGGATTATTCTTGCCGGTGTTTCGGGATGATACCCTCAAAAGATCGTATTTAATCGTTTAATTAGTTCGAAGATCACGGTGATAACCCCGGTATTTCAAAAAATAAAATTCAGTTATTCTCTTTGAACTCCTTGCTTTCTAGGAAATGAGTGGTGTTAGTTGGTGATCCAGGAAGCGAGGAGTTTTTGGGGAGGTGATATGCGGTTATTATCGATTATTCTGACATCGACAGGTTTTTTATTTTTTGCACTAGAGGTTTCGAAGCTTATTGTAACTTTAAAAACAACAACGGCGTATTGGGTTAATCAGTTTAATGCATCGAATAGCGCATTAAACAAAAGAAGTTATGAATGGGCAGGTTGTATTGATAAAAATCCATAAAGCACAAAGCGGTTGGTTTTTATTTGAGGCATTGTTTTCGATGATGATTGGATTTTTTGTGTTATCAGCGGCAACCTATTTCTTTTTTTCTAGTTGTCGTGTATTGACACAGATGAGAGATCAATGGCATCAAATTGAAGTATGGGAGAAGTGGAGGTTATGGATGCAGGATGCATTAAATCAGACCTTAGCGTATTCGAGGTGTGATCATACGGGTTCTGTGAATTTAAGGGACATCAACCATACCGAATATGTGTTGCATTCTTGTCGTTTTATAGACCAGTCTTGGCATTGGATTGATACGCGTTATTACGTAAAAAAAAAGCAAGGTGTCAGCTATTTGTACGAGAAAATAGCCGGAAAAACAGGAGTTGCTTGGATTGGATTCGTGAAAAATATTCAGGCCTATCCGATCAGTGTGGGAATACAAAAAAAGAGCCATTTATTTGTCATTGATGGGATAGTTGAAAACGTGTCAATACCTGCACTCGATACTCACTTTGTTTTTCAGTGGTCAGATGATAAAAAATAACGGACATATTAGTTTTATGTTGATAATGTTGGCTACGGCCATGACCGTAGTGTTATTAGTCAATGCGGATATCGTTATGCGGACTAAGCGATTCATGAAAAATTATGAAAAACTTCAGGAGCTTTCCCCGACTCTAGAAAAAAGAGTTTCTCGCTAAAATGAGACAAAAAATTCACCTAAAAACTGCAGCTATCGTATGTGGAAGGAAAATCTTGTGTGAATTTTTCATCTCACCTTATCGTAAAAAATTAGAATCGAAGAGTGCGTCTCCTTAAATTA
>JBIKMG010000001.1:0-88184 GCA_044359385.1 Coxiellaceae bacterium | reverse complement strand
AATTTCTATAACGACTCAAATATTTATCTGCATGGGAAAAAAAACATAAGTGTCGCCGTGAGAATAACCACAGCCAAAACTTTTCATGACATGGTTATAACACTGCTTATAGTGTTCATCAGAAAGTAAACCATCTGCGGCCACAAATTTCGTCATGATGGCATCAAATACATCAGGTGATCGATATGGAAAATCACCTGTAACAAGATTAAAAAGATGATTCAAAGCTTCATCAGGTATATTTTCTATGCGAGAGATACATGTCACTAGGCTATTGTACTCATTCGAGTAATCTTCGATTTTTGTTTTGTATTTTAAACGATTTTCTTCTGAAGAGTCTTTTTTTGCCATTTCTCGGTATTTAGTTATCTTTTTCTTGGATTTATTTAGATCAGAGATAATGTTCTGGAGCGCTTTTGTACGCATAGGCACTGACATTTTTTGATATTGAGCACTAGTTGGGTTGCGAAGAGCATCTTTGAAATACGCCTTATCATAACACGCATGATTCGATGTTAGCTCGCTCAAAAGCGGAATTTTAGATTTCCCCCATTCTTTTTGATCGAAAATTTCGCGTTGTAAAGCGTCATGACGCGTAAGATCTGCAACCAAGGCCTGCTCATGATGACGTAAAAAAAACGCCAGTTCCTGGTTAGTCGTAAATAGCAATGCATTATCATGGCTTGCGACAACACAATTCCCCACAGTTTGATCCCTCAGTGGAGGCGGCCACCTTGATGCATCACCATCAGCTCTAAACATACAGTTTTTGATATTTTTAAGTTTCTTATAAAAATCCTCATTTTTCAGTTTTTTGAGATTGAGGCTATAATTTAAGTAAAAAAAGAGATACTTGTTAAGACTATCAATATTCTCAACAAAGCCCAAATAAGCCACTGATTGAAGTGGATTTTCATGATCACGACGATCGTGAACCACTACTTCAAGTGATTTTTTTTTTGGCATCCGATAAAATTGCGTATACATGGAGTGAGTTTTTGAACCTGTTTCAATAATCAAAGAGTCACCTTCATTAAGACGTTCGGCACAACACTTGATCAAGTTAACGATCGACTGCAGCACTTCGTTTTCATTAGAACTATTTCGGTTTTTAAGTAACTTTCTTGCACGCTTAATGATGTTATCAAGGAAATAAGTCGTTAATTCTTGATTCAATAACCTAACTATGGATTGAGATTTTTTATTTTCCTCATCAATATTCAACTCATAAAAGCCACCAACGAGTCTTACAAGGGTTTCAAAATGAGAATGAATGCGCAAAGGTAAAAACGTCTCTTCTTCCCAGCCGGTTAGTTCTGGTATTGAGGTATCTGATTTTTTTTTGCGTTTTTTTGGTTCTTCAGAATGAGTTAAGTGAGCAAAATATTTTTGTCGAGAGGATGCTTTATTTTTAAAATATCTCGCAACATCAACACCTACCAGTCTCGATGCAAAGTAAGCAATACATCGGTGATTGAATCTGCGATCTTCCATCTCATTTTCTGGTCTGAGGATTGATAGGCAAGTAGAGACTGCTCCGTTTATCAGAGCAGTAAAATTTTCTGGAAATGTATTAATAACAAGCTGTAAATCTGTAAACTTCATCTCGATTGTCTCTGAAGTTAGTAGATTCGTTAAAGTATCAGGATCTGTTACCCAAGCAACGCCAGGAAATAAGTTCACAATCGTCTCCACATGTGGCATATACGCAGAGTTTAGCATCATTCTCTCTAGTAGCTGAGCAGCCTCATTCAGCGTTAATTCTGTAGGATTTCTTGAAACTATTTCTAATAAAGCAGTAGGATCTTTCTTCGCTTGCAATTTATCATTGATTTTTTCGTACAAGTTCTAATCTCCAGCTAGATAATAAAACTAGATCCATTCTACCTCAAGACGAGGGTATAATAACAGAAGCGAAAAAGTGGATACCCTAGTGTACTTATCCCGATACGTGGGCCTGTTCATGCTGAAACTTTGTTTCCTTGATTCGCTTTATGATTGGAACCCCTGAATGGCTATGATAGAATTATCTTGGATTTTATCGGAGTATTAAGATGACTGCTTTAAAAAGAGGCTGTGGGAATCAGAGTCAGCAAGTGCTTCGCGCGGAGCTCCCGTTATGTTGCCCAAGACATGACGAGCGTGTTTGGGATGCGCACCCACGTATTTACTTGCCAATTGATGAAGCGGTAGAGCATAAGCTGGTTTGCCCATATTGCGGAACACACTACCACCTGATTGATTAAATCGTTTATTGAAGGGATGTTAAGATCACAATCTTTCTGTATCTATGCCAAACAGATTGAAAAAATAGATAAATTCAAATTATTTTTTGTCTAATTTTTCCTGTAGAGCCAAATTAAGCTTGTAGAGCTCTTTGTTTTCAGCAGCGAGTATCGTGACTGTCGCTAGCATACGTTTCATGATTTCATTATTTTCTTCCCGTTGATGATTGGCTTCCGCCATCATCAGGGTCTGCTCTCGTAGTAATTCGGTGGCCGATTCATTTTTTATTTTAGTGACCCAGTCGCCGCCATCATTTAAGCGATGATTGCCGATGTACTTATCTGCTTGTGCCTGACTCATTGCTTCTTTGGTAGGGGAGTCTTCTTTTTTCACGGTAACGGTATGTTGTTTTGCTAGCCATAAAATATTGCCCATTAACGCAGAGTTAGTTGCTGTTAATGTGCGCATTAACAAAATATGTCGTTGATAGATCGGGTTGTTTCTAAGGCTGTAGATGTTGCCAGAGTCCAATGCTTGTTTAATAAGGCTCGTTACTTCAGGTTGTTGATTAAGCAGATTAACGTCATAAGCGGTCGTTGCAAATAAGCCATAATACTTAGCTGGCTCTAGAGAGGTCGGCTCATGGGGGCCAAATACACGGTTGTAATCAAAATAAGAGGACTTATCAAATGAGCCTGTATATTTGTTATCATCGTCGCTCGTATTTCCGTAGTTGTAGACGCTGCTGGCTGTGTCTGCTTCGCTTTTGGTAATTAAGGTATCTGCAGCAGTGAGACCTCCGTTATCAGAGGCATATGGACTTCCTGTTAAGGTTTGTATCAAGGCATTATCGTGTTTTGCAGTATATAAGCACTTTGTCGTGCCATTACCGCATAGAAAACGCTGCATTTTTTCGTGTGAAAATTGTTTAGCGATATTTTTTTTTGATTCATCGGATTGAATACCATTTTGGGTGACTAATGAGGCACCTGCAACAGATATTCCACTGGATAAAGAGCTCAAAACCAGGTCATCATTGGATGACTGAGCTGTTTTGTCAGCTGTCTCGGAGGACTTGAGTAAATTTTCTTCGCCAACAGCGAGTTGGCTGCTGTCTGGGTACATGGCGGTTGTTAAGAAATCAACAATAGAAGCGGCGATTTGTTGCATTTCTTGTCCTGAATCCGCCGCTTGAGCATTCAAGGCTGCTGAGCTTAAGGCAAGCGTGGCGGTACCAGATAGAAAAAAGGTGGTTAATTTTTTCATGTGCATTTTCCTTTTAATTAGGACCAGTTAATGGTTGCCTCGGTTGAATCTTTAGTTTGGGAGGTATCTTCGGTAATAGGGGGGGGTGCTAAGTTATTATAAACGGGTTGATTTTGTGTTTCTGTTGTTCCGACTATTTTTGGTTGAGTTTGTTCCGATAACTGGGTTGAGTAGGGCGGGTAAGCGGGTCCATGGGTGTTATAGGCTACCTGAATTAAATAACTATTGAGGGCCAGTGAGCGAGCGCAAGTCGGTTTGTCTACATCGGTCAAAGAAGAGCATGCATTTTGTTTAAAGCAGTTTTGTGCAAGCTCATCGTAGGCTGTGCTGACACCTTCTTGTGTTCGAGAAAAAATATCCAAGGGTGTCATCTCGGCAATTTTTCGGCATTGCTCTAGGTCTGAGTCGCTTAGAGAAGAGACGTTATCGGCTAAGGCATGTCCAGATAATAAAAAGGTAAAGGCCAATGATAGGCTAATTTTCTTATAAATCATGACCAGCTTCCTCAAGTGCTTTACTGACAAGCTTAAAGCGCTGTTCAGAAAAAATTCTGGATAAAAGTCGAAGTCGTTCAAAAATCATGTTTCGGTGTAAGAACATTTTGCATAGTTCGTTATCTAGATTTTTAGGGTCTTCAGCATGAACTAAGACTTTAGCTGCTGCTCCAGAATAAGCGCTATCTAAAGCCATCAGTAAACGCAATCCACGACCTGTTTTGAGGTGAGCGACGACTTCAACGAAAGCTTGCTCTTGGTTAAGATCTATTTCACCGAGCTTATCGAGTATTTTGCCAAGTTCAGCAATGGATTTTTCGACATGAGGGTCGCCATCTAGGGTCCAGTCTTCAACACCTTCCATAAAGGCTATAGCCCGGTATATGTCGTTGTCGTTGTAATTTTCCCAAAATTCATAGCACGACTTAGTATCTAATAGGGGCATATCGGTTACCTATGTTAACGAAAAAGAGGATAACAAAGTATAGCCTACCACTAAAGTCTTAAGAAAGGATTAATGAATAATTTTCAGCATTAAAGAAAAAGAATCAGGATGATAAGGGTTTCTTGTAGAGACGAGTATAAAAATGATATTAATGAGTAAGTTAAATACGTGTCTCTTATTCTGTGCAGAGTTGGGATGGGATTAAATCCCTCGCTTCCTTAATTAAGAATTAAATGATACAATATGCGTTGTATTTAGTATTAAACCAATGAGGTATATCTATGGCGATACTCTTTAAATCACTGTTTTCGAAATTCGGTAAAAAGGGTGAAAAGGGAAAAAACTTTGGCAAAAGTGTGATGGATTCCCTTCAAAATAATTTTCCCCATGTTCAGCCGAAGCGTTGGTGTGATTACGATAGAATTCGCAAAGATGGAAAAATGTTAACACGGTTATTTTATGATTCCGTGAATTACTTTAGGGGTGCGCCAGGCGATGAGTCTGAGGAAAAGCATTATGAATCCAAAGATGATTACTTGCGAAAAGAAAAGCTATCTCCGCTTAAGCTAAAAAAACAATTGAAGCGTATGACTGCTTATTCTTTTGTTTGTTATGGTTTATCGATAGCCATTTTTTTATACATGCTTTATATATTGATTCATGTGAGCATTTTGGATGGGATCATTTGTTCATTCTTTGCTTTATTCGTATTGGCTAAAGGTCTTCAGTTTAGTTTGTTTGTTCGACAAGTAAAGACTGGAAATTTCAAGACCAAGTTGAAGGACTTGTTTTCGAAGCAGAGAAATTAAGTAAAGCTCCAAAGATTCTGAAGATCGATAAGGAGAAACTATTCGTCCTCTCCAAATCGGCCATTAATGAGGTCACAGACCTGTTTCATCGCACGCTCTTCATCGTCTCCACTAATAGAAATGCCGAGTTCACTGCCGCATGAAGCAGCAAGTGCCATGACATTAAGTATGCTTTTAGCATTGATCTCATGATTTTTGTGGCGAATAATAATGGTGCTTTGAAATCGGGTTGCTAGTTCGCTTAGTTTCATCGCGGCACGGGCGTGTAAGCCCAATTTATTGATAAGCGTTATTTGGATGTTTAACATGGCGTCCTTTGCTCTGTTAGGTGTCTGTCAGTTCAGGAATTCCCCTGCAAGTAGCCTTATTCGCTGAGAATTGCGGATGTAAGTCTATCGCGTTTCGTATCAATAGTTCAAATGCTTCTGGATCCTTGGGGTTAGGAAGAGGTATTTGGATTAAGTGAGGCATTTGTTTTTTCTGGGTACATAAGTGAGACGGTGGGCCAAGTGTTGCATGAAAGTGCAAAGGATGTTGGAGGATGAGTGAGTTAGCGCCAAATGTGTCTTTTATAGATACAATTCGCTTGGGTGTCAGTGCAATTTTATTCTGCGAAGTCAGTGGTGCAGATGCGATGGTTCGATTATCTGTGTGATGCAATACAACGGCATCATCGGCAATGATAGAATGACCTCGCTGAAGTAGTTCAAAGCAAAGGGTTGTTTTTCCTGACCCAGAATCACCCGTAATTAAAATCCCATATCCAAACATGACCATAGCATTGCCGTGAATAATAAAAAAATCAGCCACTAAAAATCTCCCAAAGCACCTCACTTGTTTTGGCTGTCAGGAGTTTTTCGGTCCATGTTGATTTACGCAATTGAGAGGCCAGTTGTGCCAAAATATGGAGATGCTCTTGCTGAGCGTTTTGAGCGACAAATAGGCTGAATAGTAGACTGACCGTTTGTGTTTCATCGGCAGAGAAGGGAATGGGTCTTTTTAATTTGGTAATCACACCAATAGGTGCGGTTAGATTCTTTATTCGTGCGTGTGGAATTGCAATATCAGTGGCAACTAGAGTGCATCCAATGAGTTCTCGGTGATATAAGGCATTGAGTAGCTCGTATTGATTAAGTCCAGGGTTTCGTTGGCTAATGAGCGAAGCGATTAATTCAAAACAGGTTTTTTTATTTTCAATAGAGGTAGGATTGAAAATAATCAAGTCTTGACTAAAAACATCTGTGAAGGCAGTCATTATTATCCTAGATGGTCTAATTTTCTTGAGGGAGTCCGGTCTAAGAGTCCACGTGATATCCTGGGAATGCGGTTACATCTTAAACTGATCCCCAAGATAAACTTTTCGCACAGTTTTATTGGCTAAGATTTCTTGCGGAGATCCTTCAGCAATCACTTTCCCTTCATTGAAGATATAGGCTCTTTGACAAATATCAAGGGTTTCACGGACATTATGGTCAGTTATTAGAATTCCAATTCCTTTTTTGTGCAGTTGAGAGATGATGGTTTTAATATCGATGACCGAAAGAGGGTCAATTCCAGCGAACGGCTCATCTAACAGGATAAACTTAGGGTTAGTGGCAAGCGTTCGGGCTATTTCTACTCGCCTACGTTCTCCACCGGATAGGCTGATGCCTTTGACTTGACTTAAATGACTAATATGAAATTCATGGAGTAGCTCGTCTAATTTATCATGACGTTGTTGCGTATTCAGTGCGTGATTGAGCTCTAATATCGCGTAAATATTGTCACGTACGGTTAGATTTTGGAAAATAGAAGGTTCTTGAGGGAGATAGCCAATACCCTGTCGTGCTCGAAGGTGTAGTGGCAGGGATGTCACAGACTTACCATTGAGGATTACAGAACCCTCTGTAGGTGGTGTTAGCCCAACCATCATATAAAAAGTAGTGGTTTTTCCAGCCCCATTGGGACCTAAGATGCCAACGATATCGTTTTCTACTTTCAATGAAACACGATCAACAACTCGGCGTTGACCATATGCTTTGCTTAAGTTTATTGCTTCAAAACAATGCATATTAAATCCTTTTTGTCTTTGTAGTAAATACAGTTTTAGTTGGGTTTTCGGATAGAGCGAGAGACTTTATCGTGCCCTTTTTTTTATCGTACCATATCTTATCGCCAGCGATGGAATCAGAGTGATGGAGAGCGATAGCGTTGCCTTTCATATAGATTATGCTCGTTTTTGGATAATCAATAATTGTCTTAGCAGTGGCTGTCATGGGGTAAGGATCATCCTGGCTTAAGGTTGAGTAGCTTGCGGGGCTACCGGTTAATACGATTTGCTTTATTTTTCCAGATTTTTCAGAAAGGCCTTTAGCATAGTTGCTTGATGATTTCGACTTTCCTTGTGTAGAAACGACATGGCCAAAAAATTCAACAATACGGGTTTCATTATGGAGGGTCGCAGAATCAGAAGTGATGTAATAGGGTTGCTTTGGGTTATTGGTTGCAGGTGACTTATTTTTTTTTGATGGTGTTACTCGAGTATTGGTTTGAGATAATACTTTAACGGTGTTCGTTTTTAAGTCGATAACACATCCTACACCATGGGTCTCAAATCCATTGCCTTGCCATAAAGTGACCGGTGCATCTGTCAAGGCTTTGTCGTGAGGGTAGAGTGTTAGATGATCTGTTTTTAGTGTGAGGTTTGGATCTTTTTTTGTAGCAGGTTTGTATAAAACAATGTCTCCACGCAGTGTTGTTACGTGAGTTTTGGTATTTGTTGCCATTTGGTTGCCATTAATTAACCAATAGCTGTTATCTTGGTTGTAAGCAACTATTTTAGGTTGTTCAGCGGTTAAACGGTTCTGATCTTTATTGAGGGTTATGTAGGGTGAGTTTAAAATAAGTATCAGTTGTCCTGTGCTATTGAATTGTTTATATCGAGTATTTTTGAAATAAGCATCAACCCGTATTTTTTTGGCGTTTTTTTGATGTAGGGAATTTTCTGTGGATAGGGTTATCCAGGTGCTTGCGGTCACGAGGGCTACTAAAATAAAAATGCCGAGATAGCGGCGAAAAAACCTCATGATTCAGTTGTTTCTGTATTGTTGAAGTAAGAAATCACAGGCTTCTCTAACAGCACCCTGTCCGCCGCTGCGGATGGTGCATCGGTGGGCTATGGCTTTAATTTCTTGGGCTGCATTAGGAACGGTGATAGCGAGACCTACTTTTTGCATAATGGTTAAATCAGGTATGTCATCACCCATGTAAGCAATCTCAGCATCCTCAATATTTTCTTTCGCTTTTATTTGATTATAGATAGTTAGTTTGTCTTGTATACCAAAATAGGCTTCGGTGATACCGAGTTCTTTTAAACGGGTACGCAATGCTTTGGAATCTCGTCCAGAGATAATCCCAATCCGGATGCCGTGCTTTATGAGTTCTTTTAATCCATGACCATCATGCGAATGAAAGCACTTGAGTGCCTCACCATCTTTGTCATACCAGAGTTGTCCATCGGTTAGTACGCCATCGACATCAAGCAGTAGCCATTTAATTGTGCTCATGCATTTTTTCCTCAACGATCGGAATTCCAGCTTGCAGTAGATCATGAATATGAATGAGCCCGATAACATGATTACCGTCGGTGACGACTAAAGAGGTTATTTTATGTTGCTGCATCAACCGAAGAGCAGATGTTGCTAGCATGTCTCGAGCGATGGTTTTTGTTTTGGTGTTCATGACTTCATGGATAGTGGTCTGATAAATATTCACATTTTTTTCAGTTGAGCGCCTGAGGTCACCATCTGTAAATATGCCCAGTAGGTCTCCATTATCGTCAGTAATTGTTGTTACGCCTAGGCGTTTAGAAGAGATTTCTAACAGAGCTTGTCGTAGGGTCGCATCACGGGATACGCGTGGGATGGTTTCACCGGTGTGCATAAGGTCGTTTACTTTGAGCAAGAGTTGTTTCCCTAAACTGCCTCCTGGGTGACGGCGAGCGAAATCTTCAGCAGAAAAGCCACGCATTTCTAGCAGGGCAACTGCAATAGCATCGCCTAACACCAAGGTTGCTGTTGTGGATGAGGTAGGAGTTAGATTGTGTGGGCAAGCCTCTTTCCCTACAGTCGTGAGCAAAGTCAGTGCCGCTGCTTTACCTAAGGTGCTGTTTCTGTTTGATGTGAGTGCAATGATGGGTGCGCCTACTTGTTTGATAGCGGGTAAGGTATTCAGTAATTCCTCTGTTTCGCCAGAGTAGGAGATAGCGAGTAAGATATCAGTAGCGCAAATCATACCCATGTCACCGTGACAAGCTTCAGCTGGATGAATATAAAATGAGGGTGATCCAGTGCTAGCGAGTGTAGCTGATATCTTTCTACCAATATGGCCAGACTTTCCCATGCCAATGACAATAATTTTTCCTTGGCAGGACAGTAGGAGTTCGCAAGCCTTGTCGAAATCTTCGTCTAAATTATTCGCTAAGGTTTTAAGTGCCTCTTGTTGCAAAAGGATGGTCTTTTGTGCAATCTGACTCGGTGATTTTTTTAACATGATGATTTCTTTTGTGAGAAGTTGACTCATGGTCAGTTTTTGTCCTAAGGTTCGCGGGCTGAAGCGACAATTATATGCCATAATGCGTAGAGTGGCTATCAAGTTGACTGCCGTTGCTAAAATTTGAGAGCGAGAGTATTCGATGGAACAAGTTGCGTTAGAGCTAAAAGAGGTCTCACTTGAGCTTAATGGTCGGGTTTTATTTAACCGCTTAAGTTTCCAGGTTCCAGTTGGTGGTGTTACTGCTTTAATGGGGCCCAGTGGTGTTGGTAAAACCACGTTGTTGCGCCTATTTTCTGGTCAAATAAGGCCTACTTCGGGTCAGATTTTTATTTTTGGACAAGATGTTAATCGACTTTCTAACCATAAACTACATGAGTTGCGTCGCTCTATGGGTTATTTATTTCAGCAGGGTGCCTTATTTTCCGATTTAGATGTATTTGAGAATGTTGCTTTTGGCTTACGGGAAAATACCCAGTTAACCGAAGAAATGATTCGAGATCAGGTATTGATGCGGTTAGAGGCGGTTGGGCTTCGTGGAGCAAGACATTTATCGGTCAATGAATTGTCGGGTGGTATGGCAAGGCGTGTGGCAATAGCACGTGCTATATCCCTGGATCCCAAGATTATTTTTTACGATGAACCATTTGCTGGACAAGACCCAATTAATACAGGTATTTTACTTCGTTTGATCAAGACGCTGAATAAGAGTTTAAGCATTACTTCAGTGATTGTATCCCATGAAATTAGCCATGTGGCGGCAATTGCCGATAAGGTTTATGTGCTTTCCGATGGGCATGTTGTCGCTTCAGGTGATCCAACAGAATTATTCCGATCGGAGGAAGCAGCGGTGAGACAATTTGTGCATGGTTTGCCAGATGGCCCGATTGCATTTGAGTATCCTTCAGCTCCTGTTAGGGAGGATTTTTTAAATGTTTAAGTTTTTTGGCTATATAGGTAGAGTGAGTCTGTATTTTTTTGCTCAACTGGGGTACGCTGGTTTTTTTTTAGGGCGAATACTTAGCTGTAAACCGAAGGCTCAACAAGGATTTCGTTTGATTGTTAAGCAGCTGTATCAACTGGGTGTATTGTCATTATTAATTATAGTGGTGTCATCACTTTTTATTGGTATGGTAGTGGCCCTTCAGGGCTATTACACACTCGTTAAATTTGCTGCAGAGGGGCAGTTGGGTCAGTTAGTTGCACTCAGTGTGGTACGAGAGCTCTCTCCCGTGGTGACGGGTTTGTTATTTGCGGGACGGGCGGGTTCTGCTTTAACCGCAGAGCTTGGTTTGATGCGGGCAACTGAGCAGATCACCGCGATGGAAATGATGGCAGTTGACCCATTTTGGCGTATTATTGCACCGCGATTTTGGGCAGGTCTTATCGCGTTACCGTGTTTAACTGTTCTATTTGATTTGGTTGCCATATATGGCGGCCAATTTGTGGGTGTGAATTGGCTCGGTGTGAATGCAGGTAGTTTTTGGGGGCATATGCAAGAAGCGGTAGTTTTTGGGCCGGATATTGTGAATGGCGTTTTAAAGGCACTGTGCTTTGGATTTTTAATTACGTGGGTGGCTGTTTTTCAGGGCTTCTACTCAGCCCCCAATGCTCGAGGTATTAGTGAGGCAACGACCAAGACGGTCGTGTATTCTTCGTTGTTGGTTTTAGTTTTTGATTTTATTTTGACAGCACTCATGATGGGAGGGTGGTAATGCGAAATACACGTTGGGTAGAGATTACGGTTGGCGTATTTATTGTTTTGGTCGTGCTTTCTTTGATCGTATTGGCATTTCGTGTTAGTGGCTCTTCACTAGCAAGTTCTAAAAATAAATATGAGGTAACTGCAAATTTTGACAATATTGGCGGGCTTAAAAAACGTGCGCAAGTTAACATATCCGGAGTTTCTATTGGTTATGTAGATTCAATTACATTGGACAAAAAAACCTTTCAAGCGGTCGTGCATATGATGATTGATAATCCCTATAAAATACCAATTGATAGTTCCGCTAATATTTATACTCAAGGACTGCTTGGATCTAACTATATTGCAATTATTCCTGGTTTTGAGTCCCAAGACATCAAAGCAGGTGGTTCTGTAGAAACAACGCATTCAGCGCTTATTTTGGAGAATTTAATTGGACAATTGATTTACAGTGTAAAAGGTGAAAAAGATAAAAATAAAGACGATGAATCAGCGAAAGATTCAGAAAAGTAAGAGGAGAAAACAATGAAGAAAACAGGTGTAAGACTAGTGGGGTTGGTAGTTGGTTTTTTATTTTTAACCAGTGTAGTAGCAGCTCCTTCTCCGCTTCCTATGATGAAGCAAATCGCACAAAACATGATTACTGAATTAAAAGAAAATAAGGATCAGTTGTCAGGCAATACCGCTTTAGTTCGTCGTATTGTTAACCAAACTTTGGTTCCACATCTAGATGTTTATGCTATGGCAGGCAAAGTGGTGGGTAGAAATTATTGGTTAACAGCGAGTAGTGCAGACCGAGAAAGGTTCGCTAATCTATTTAAGAACCAAGTACTGTCTACTTATGTGAGTGCCTTGTCGTCTTATGACAGAGACAAGATATTATTTTATCCTTTACGCGAGGTTGTGGGTAACTATGCATATGTTCGCAGTATGATTCTTCGCAGAAGTGGTCAGGAAATAGCAGTTAATTATAATTTGCGCTATCAAAAGGGTGATTGGAAAATTATTGATTTAAGTGTGGAGAATGTGTCCATTGTTGATAATTATCATGCGCAATACGCCAGCACCTTGAGTCAAGGTGGGTTAAAGCAGTTGATTAGTAAACTAAGCAGATAGGATTTAAGATGGCGGAGTTAATTTACGATCCGAAGGATCCTTCATACTGGCGTGTACTAGGGACGATCGATTATGATTCTGTTGTGAACTTGACCGAGAAAGGCTATCAGCTTCTAAAAAATTCAGGAATAAAAAATGCTATCATTGATTTTTCAGGTTTGACGCATTTCAATAGTGCAATTTTATCGATGATCCTGTGTTGGTACCGCTTCGGTTTATCATTAAATATTCATTTGGCATTTAAAGCGCTACCTGTTTTAGCTTATAAAATGGCAGAAACATATGGGCTAAAATTTTTATGGGAAGAAAGATAAGAATGGAACAGTTTTTTATACGAGGTGGTTGTAAGATACAAGGTCAAGTGAAAGCGGCTGGAGCCAAAAATGCAGTTCTACCCATATTGGCAGCTTCGTTACTTGCAGAAAGTCCGGTTGAAATCGCTAATATTCCACACTTAAATGATGTGACGACGATGGTCACTCTATTGAGTCAATTAGGCGCTCGGGTTTTATTGGGTGATGATATGCATGTGCATATTGATGCCAGTGAATTAACAAGTACAACGGCTCCCTATGATTTGGTTAAAACGATGCGAGCATCCATTTTAGTCTTAGGGCCCTTATTGGCTCGATTTTCTTCAGCAAAAGTCGCTTTTCCAGGAGGATGTGCTATTGGAACGCGTCCGGTGGATTTGCATATTAAGGCCCTAGAACAGTTGGGTGCAAAAATTGAAATAGCAGAAGGTTATTTGCATGCCAAAATTCCGGGGGGGCGATTGATCGGTGACGAAATCACATTTCCTAAAGTGACCGTGACTGGAACTGAAAATGTGATGATGGCAGCGGTGTTAGCAAAAGGGGTAACCACAATAAAAAATGCAGCAGCTGAGCCAGAAGTTCGAGATTTAGCGGTTTTTTTAAATAAATTGGGTGCAAAAATTTTAGGGCAGGGAACCTCTACTCTCCGGATAGAAGGCGTTGAAAAGTTGGGTTTGACACACACAGTCCATTCTGTAATGCCTGATCGTATTGAAACAGGAACTTACTTGGTAGCTGCTTGTATGACCCGAGGCTCAGTTCGTGTTAACGCTGCTGATCCTGCGGATATGGGTTCAATTTTAGAGGCAATACGTCAAGCCGGTGGAGAAATCACACAGGGTGAAGATTGGGTAGCCGTTGATATGGATGGAAAAAGACCGCGTGCTATTTCTATCGAAACAGACCCCTATCCAGGCATGCCTACAGATATGCAAGCACAGTTTATGGCGATGAATACGATTGCTGAAGGTCAAGGTTCTGTGATTGAAACAGTTTTTGAAAACCGCTTTATGCATGTACCTGAGTTATGTCGAATGGGGGCAAAATTAGAGCAGCTGGATAAGAATCGTGTTATTTCAAGTGGAATAGAGCGTTTAACTGCTGCGCCAGTGATGGCAACTGACCTACGAGCATCAGCGAGTTTGGTTTTAGCAGCGCTAGTGGCTGAAGGACAGACTTGTATTGATCGGGTGTACCACATTGATAGAGGTTATGAGTGCATCGATGAAAAGCTTCAGTCTTTAGGTGTTCCGATTGTCCGGTTAAATGTAAACTCGTCTATCAAGAAAAAGTAGGGTGGCTATTCCTGGTTAACATAAAAATCCTTATTCAATGCGCGTTTAGATACTGACGGGTGGCCGCTCACTTCAGTTAGTTTATCGTATTCTTGAGATAGCCTAACTATCTCAGCAACGAAAAGCAGTATCAATTAGCTTGATTGATCACCAAATAAAAATTTCGTCCATTGCGATGGACTTTAATTAATAACTGACCGCGCGCTTTATTGGCGGCATGAATTAAGTGTTGCAAATCAGGGGTTTTTTCATTATTGGCGGCAACGATTAAGTCCATGGGCATTAAACCTGCCATGGCAGCTTCACTATTGATAGTTGCATTTAACACCATTACTCCAGATTGCACTTGATCAGAAGTTGGTTCTAGTATGGTAAGGCCTTCTAAGCTGAGTCCCGCTAAAAATTTTGCGGTTTTTGGTTCAGGCAAAGACTTCATGCCCCCAGAAATTGCGTCAATACGGATGGTTTTCTGATTCCGCATAACAGTGAAATGAATAATTGAGCCAGGTGCAGTTAAACCCATAAAGTTATGTAGATCTGTACCACTATGTATGGTCCAGTCGTTTGCGGTCTTTACCAAGTCCATTGGTTTTAAACCTGCTTTGTCACCAGGCCCACCGGGAACCACCTCGGTAATCAAAGCCCCTTTAGCATTTTTTAAATTCATGGCGCGCGCTAAATCATGCGTGACCATCTGTACAATGACACCAAGGACCCCCTGTTTAATCTTTCCATATTTTATAAGCTGTTCAATAGCGGCTTTTGCTATGTTACTGGGAATGGCAAATCCAATTCCTATGCTACCTGAGTTGGGTGTAATGATAGCAGTGTTAATTCCGATTAAATTCCCCTGTGTATCGACGAGAGCACCACCTGAGTTGCCCATATTAATGGGAGCATCGGTTTGAATATAATTTTGATAGTTCGACGCCCCAACATGTGTTCTGTTCTTTGCACTAATAACACCGGATGTAACCGTTTCCTCTAAACCAAAAGGACTGCCAATCGCATAAACAGTAGCACCTACTTTTGCTTGGTCCGAATTAGCAAAAGGCAAAGGTTTTAAGTGTTGATTGTTGATTGCAATAACAGCTAAATCATAGGATTTATCCATCCCAATAATGCGGCCGTGATAACGTTCTCCATTTTGCAGCGTGACGATAATCGTTGCGCTCTTGTTCAGGACATGGGCGTTGGTGGCAATAAGTCCATGTGTGCCTTCGATGACTATACCTGAGCCGACCTTAGCTAGGGGAGTGTCAGGTAGTGTTTTGAGATCTTGTGGTGCAGAGGGGTTATCAAGAACAGTGATATTAACAATAGATGGTTTGACAATCGCTAGCATTTGAGTGGTCGAGAGCGCAGTTTGAGGCTGGGCAAACGTAGCGGTATAAAAAATAGTGGTTAGTAAGCTAAGAACGAATCGTAAAGATTGTTTCACGGTGTGCCTCGTGGGGTTGTGAAAAATGAATGTCTTATTATAGTGGTTCGATCCAGATTAAGGTAGTCATTCTCCCAGCTTCTTCGCCATCGCGGCGAAAAGAGTGGCAGTCATTGGATTGATCGTAGCTGCAAATGCCACTTTGAAAAATAGCTTGAATCCCTGCCTCTTTTAATTGATAGGCAGCGATTTTTGGCAAATTGGCGAGATATTTAGGTCCAACGGATGTGAAGGCATCGCTATAAGCATGGTTTTTAGTGTAAAAGCGTTCGAAAAACACATTATCCACCTCATAATTTTTGAAACTGATGCCTGGTCCAATCCAGGCAATAAGAGGGCTGCTTTTGTCAGCTATCTGAACTGTTTTGCAGATAAGGTCCAAATACAGTCCCTTCCAGCCGCAGTGTAGTCCAGCAACAAAACTCCCGGATCGATTAGTGAGTAGAATGGGTAGGCAGTCAGCAGTTCGTATCGCGCAAGCTAAATGCGGCTTAGTCGTATAGCAACCGTCTGCAGTTGGCTTTGAATCATCCGTCGTGGTGATGTGATAGAGATCATTGCCATGGACTTGTGTCAACCAAATAGGTGGGTGCTTTAAGCCTAAGTCTGTCTGTATCTCTTCGTGATGAATGCGTTTGGTTGTCGTTAGTGCATGAATTTTTTTAGGTGCATCCCAGTTTGGAAAAATGTAATTAGATTTATTCATGTTCATTGTTCTCAAGGGCAGTTAGTAAGCTTTGGAAATCATCGGGTAGCTCAGCTCTAAAACACATTTTCTCATCTGTCTTTGGATGAATGAAACCAAGCTCAAAGGCATGCAATGCTTGTCGGCTAAATGTGTTTAAAAAATTACGCAGCTCTTCGCTACAGTTGTACGGAATTTTTCGTTGACTATAAGTGGGATCACCTACGATAGGGAAGTGGATATGTTGCATGTGTACGCGAATTTGGTGAGTTCGGCCAGTCTCTAGTTGCAGCTGTAAATGGGTGTGATAACGAAAGCGTTTTAGAATTCGATAATGTGTGATCGCTGTTCGACCCCCCTGTTGTGACACACTCATTTTTGTTCGAACGATGGGGTGACGAGCAATCGGTGCATCCACTGTGCCACCAGAAATTAGGGGGCCTTGTACAACAGCTTGATACATTCGCTGGATAGATCGCTTCTTCATTTGCTCGGTTAAACTCAGATGTGCTTTTTTAGTTTTTGCAACGACTAAAAGCCCAGTCGTTTCCTTGTCTAATCGATGAATGAGGCCGGCGCGAGGTAAGGTTTTTAAAGAAGGGCAGTGGTAAAGTAAAGCGTTAACGAGTGTTCCCTCATATACTCCGGAGCCAGGGTGTACAGTCATGGGAGAGGATTTGTTAACGATCAAAATTGAATCGTCTTCATAGATTATGTTAATCGGAATCTCTTGTGGGAGCCAATCATGTGTAGGTTCTGACACCGCTGTGAAGCAAATGATATCTCCAGTTTTAACGGGGTGGCGTTGTTTTGTAACAACCGAATCATTGACTAAAACGAGACCTGATTTGATAAATACTTGGAGTTGTGCGCGGGAATGCTCAGGAAATGAGTCAGCAAGTGCCTGGTCTAACCGCATATGCGTAAAGCGGTCATCTAATGTAATTTCTTTCGTTAAGTTCATGTTATTGTTGTTTCTCTGTTTTGTTTGAGTCGAAGTTCCACTATAATGGGCCCCGGCCTCGATGCCAACTTAGTTTTACCGATGGTGTATATGAATATGAAGAAAATTGTCTTGATCGCCCTGTATTCTCTTTTGTTTATAGCTGGATGCTCACGGCCCTATGTGCAAGACCCGTATAAAAAATATGCAAAATACAGCGCAGTGGAGTTATACGCCAAAGCACAGGCTTCGTTGAAAAAGAAGAACTACGATACGGCTGTTAAAGATTTTGAGGCATTGGATGGCTTGTATCCCTTCGGAAAATATGCGAAGCGTGCTCGACTGGACGTGATTTATGCTTACTATATGAATGGTGACGACGCATCAACTGTAGTCGCAGCTGAGCGCTATCTCCATTTGCAACCTCGTTCCAAGGGTGCCGATTATGCTAATTATATGCGTGGAGTTGCTAGTTTCTCTAAAGGGCAGTCGTGGTTGCAAAAGAAATTCAATGTCAGTCCAGCAGATAGAGATTCTAAGCGTTTGTATCAGGCTTATGATTCCTTTAAAACAGTCGTTCAAGATTATCCAGATAGCATTTATGTCAAAGACTCTGAATTGCGTATGGCGTATATTAGAAACCTTATTGCTGAACACAGTATGCGGGTTGCGCGTTATTACTATTCTATTAAAGCGTATGTCGCCGCAGCAGATCGTGCTTCAGAAATTGTCTCTCACTTGCAAGAAGCGAAACAAGTTCCAGATGCATTGGCTATGTTAGTGGAATCGTATCGCCAGTTAAATTTACCTGAGCGTGCAGAAGAAAGTTATGCGATTTTAAAGGCAAACTATCCTGATTCGAAAGCGTATCGCTCCTTAGAGGATAAGTGAGTAGCTATTCTCAGCTCTCAGCCAATCAGAGTGGATTGTCTGGAAACGTTGTGCTAAAGGCGGCTGTTTTATGTGCACTGGGAATGTCTAGATGAATACTTCATGGAAGGAGAGTACTTGTGGTGGTTCAGCTGGACACCGCTTGAGACGAATGATTCATGCCTTGATGTTTTTAGCCCCCTGGGTTTATTTTTTATACGGCTTTCAAATAGCTAGTTGGTTTCGACTAAGCCCCAGTCAACTCGTTATCCTGGTTGCGTCTTTGGTAACATTGTTTGAGTGTATTCGTCTTCGGCAAGGATGGGTTTTTTTTGGCCAAAGAGTGCATGAGCAGAATCAGCTTTCTTCTTTGTTTTGGGGGGTAATTTCGATCGCTTTGGTTCTGATTTTTTCGCGCAATCCTGCTTACTATATACCAATAATTACAGTTTGCTCTTGGGTGGATCCCTTATTGGGTGAGCTTAGAGCAAAAGGCTTTAAACCGATGCTTGTTTTCTTCAGTGGTCTTATTGTGGCATGGGTTATTTGGTTGCTAGCACATTATTTTCTAGGAGCTTCTTTGCTAGTTGGCACTGTTTGTGCTTTTTTGGCAGTTTTTTTTGAAAAATTCAATTGGCGTTGGGTAGATGACAATGCCCTGATGCAACTGACCCCGCTTCTGTTTTATATGCTAGTATTCAGAGTTTACTGAGTTTTGTTTCTGGGAGAAAGATTATGATTTGTCTTTGGTTGGGCATTTTCGGGATTGCGTTTATTATTTTGGCAACTAAGCGAGCGTCTTTGTCTGTTTGGGGTATTTCTTATTTTGTTTTGTTGATAGTTTTCAGCGTAGTCTTTGAGCCATCCTATGTTTTAGGAGGAGTTTTTTGGTCAGTATTTATTGTGCTCTCAGCATTACTGCAAATTCGTCCCCTTCGTTGTATTTTGTTTTCAAAGCCGATGATGACTGTTTTTCGCAAAGTGATGCCTGCGATGTCAAATACCGAGCGAGCTGCCTTGCTCGCTGGAAATGTCAGCTGGGAGGGAGAGTTATTTTCGGGTAGGCCAGATTGGACTGTGTTGAATAAAAAACCGATGAGTAAGCTCTCAGTCGAGGAGCAAGCATTTATGGATGGTCCCGTAGAAGAGCTTTGCGCTATGCTATCTGATTGGGAAATTACTCATGAACATAGAGGGATACCAGAACCTGTTTTGGATTTCCTAAAGAAGAATGGTTTTTTTGGCATGATCATTCCTAAGTCTTATGGGGGGCTGGAATTTTCTGCTTATGGCCATGCACAAGTTATTGTGAAAGTGGGTACAGTTTGTGTTGCGGTGGCAACTGTAATCAGTGTGCCCAATTCATTAGGTCCAGCGGAACTGTTATTGCATTATGGAACAGAAAAGCAAAAAAATTATTATTTGCCTCGTTTAGCAAAAGGGAAAGAAATTCCCTGTTTTGCATTAACGAGTCCACATGCTGGATCAGATGCTGCTGGCTCCATGCAGGATTATGGTGTGGTTTGCCATGTTGAGGTTGAGGGAAAGCAGCAACTGTGTATTCGGCTCAATTGGTCCAAACGTTATATCACGTTATGTCCTATAGCAACATTACTTGGGTTAGCCTTTAAGTTGTATGATCCAGATAAATTGCTCGGTGAGCAGGCAGATTTAGGAATTACTTGTGCGTTAATTCCGGTTTCTACCAAAGGTGTGATTACAGGTCGTCGTCATTTCCCCTTAACCTCAGCATTTCCAAATGGACCAACACAAGGGAAAGACGTCATTATTCCAATCGATTGGGTGATTGGTGGGCAAGAGCAGGTCGGCCATGGCTGGACTATGTTAATGCAGTGTTTGGCAGCAGGGCGAGGAATTTCTCTCCCCTCGATGGCTACGGGTGGTGTAAAAAAAGGAGTGTTCACAAGTGGTGTTTATGCTCAAATTCGTGAGCAATTTGGTGTCCCCATCGGTGCTTTTGATGGAATTCAAGCGGCTTTAGCGACAGTGGGTGGTTATGCCTTTATGATGGAATCACTTCGCACTTTTGTCTTATCTGACTTGGATGAGGGATATCAGGCATCGGTGGCTTCAGCTATTGCAAAAGCCTACGTCACAGAGTGGGGGCGAAAAGTTATTCTGGCTGCGATGGATATCCATGGCGGTAAAGCAATTTGTATGGGGCCGAATAATTATTTGGCACAAAGCTATATTGAAAGTCCAATTAGTATTACGGTCGAGGGAGCGAATATTCTAACGCGCTCATTGATTATCTTTGGGCAGGGCTTAATTCGTTGTCATCCTTATTTATATGATGAAATGGAAAGTTGCTGTGGCACGAATCGTGCATCTATTCGTGCCTTTGATAAAGCATTTTTCGCGCATGGCGGTTATTTAGTTAGCAATATCGTTCGAACTTTTATCTTGGGGCTGACAGGTTCGCGTGGTGTTTCAACGGCAGGTGCAAAAGGAAAAAACAAGCGCTATAAGCAGAAAATAAGTCGTTATTCAGCCGCATTAGGTTTGCTTAGTGATCTGGCTATGGTAGTTTTAGGGGGTAAACTAAAGCGTATGGAGCGCTTATCAGAGCGTATGGGTGCAGTAGTGGGGCATCTGTATGCGGCATCGAGTGTATTGCATTTTTCGCAAAATCATCCCGAGTTGGATGCTGAAGACTTTGTGGATTGGTCAATGCAGATTTTAATTTCAGAAACCAAGAAAAATATAGTCGCGTTTTTGAATAATTTTCCGAATAAATTTTTAGCAGGTTCGTTGCATTTTTGGATTTTCCCTTGGGGTGTTGATCTACGAAAGCCCAGCGATCGATCTGATGCAAAAATTGCAGCTGCGATCCAAATGGATTCACCCGTCAGGAATCAGTTGATTGATATTGTATATCGGTCACCATCGCTTAAAAATCCGATTGGAGAGTTTGATGAAACTTTACGACAAGTTCATAGTTTAGCGCCGCTTGAGAAAAAATTGAAAAATGCGATTAAAGCGGATCAAGTGAAAGGCCATTGTTATATCGATTGGGCAGCAGATGCGGTTCAGAAAGGAGTCTTGACGCAGCAGGAAGCAAAGGATCTGGTTGCGATGGATGAACGACGAATGCGTATAATTCATGTCGATGATTTTACCGATAGTCAGTTAACAAAGAGAGAGTGAGGGATTAGATGGATAAGATTTGGTTGAATAGTTATCCTCCTGGTGTTCCAGGCACTGTTAATTGCGAAACGTTTCAAACCTTGTCAGAATCGTTGTTAAGTTATTGCAAGCAGTTTTCGGGTAATATTGCATTCACCGGTGTCGGGGGCGATTTAACTTTTGAGAAATTAGAAGAAAAAAGTCGTTACTTAGCCGCCGCTTGGCAGGCAGATGGTTTGCGCAAGGGGGATAAAGTTGCCTTTATTCTACCAAATATTTTGCAGTATCCTATCTCTTTTTTCGCCGCAATTCGGATCGGGTTAGTAGTCGTCAATGTTAATCCCATGTACACCGAGCGTGAAATTCAGCACCAACTGTCTGATGCAGAGGCAAAAGCAGTGGTTGTTTTAGACTTGTGCTCGCAAGAGTTTGTTAAGTCCGCTATGCACTTGAATGTTCAGTATGTTTATCTTGTATCCATGGGCGATATGATGTCATGGCCATTGTCTAGTATGGTAAATATGTTTTCACGCATCCAGAAAAAATCGAGCATAAAAGCATTACCCAAAAAAATTCGAGTGAGGTCATTGCGTGACAAAATAAAGCAAGGGAAGCATCTGACTTTGAAGCCAGTTGTTCTTTTGCCAGATGATGTTATTTTGCTTCAATATACCAGTGCTACAACGGGTCTTGCGAAGGGAGCCATGATTACGAATAAAAATATGTTGGCGAACATGATGCAGTTATTAACGTGGATACGTTCGACATTAACCGTTGGTCAGGAAGTTGTTTTAGGGGCGTTACCGCTGTATCACATTTATGCATTAATGGTCTGTGGTTTGTGTTTTATGTCGATTGGTTCGCAAGTGGTCTTGGTTCCCAATCCACGTGACATTAAAAAACTGATTCAGTTATTGCATAAAGTTCCGATGACGGTTGTTGTCGGTCTAAACACCTTGTTTCAGACCCTTTTGAGTCAATCAAATTTTCCGTACGCTAATTTTTCAAAACTTAAACTGACTGTTGCTGGTGGAATGCCGACTAAATTGGTAGTCGCGCAAGAGTGGAAAAAAATGACGGGAATTTCGATCTTAGATGCCTATGGTTTAACAGAAGCCTCACCCGTCGTGACAGCCAATCCCATTACATCAACGGACTTTAATGGTAGTGTTGGTTTGCCATTACCCAATACGGAGGTTAAAATTGTAGACTCGAATGGCATGGCTGTTTCACCAGGCAGAGTCGGTGAAATGTATGTGCGTGGTCCGCAGGTGATGCTGGGTTATTGGAAAAATCCAGAGGCAACAGCGGAGGTACTGGATAAAGAAGGCTGGTTGAAAACAGGTGATATAGCACGTATGGATGAGCAGGGTTATGTTTATATCGTTGACCGTAAAAAAGATATGATATTAGTGTCCGGCTTTAACGTATATCCGAATGAGATTGAAGATGTCTTAAATGAAAATGAAAAAATAAGAGAAGCTGCAGTGATTGGTGTGGATGATAGCAAATCGGGTGAAATCGTGATTGCCTATGTGGTGTTGAATGATAGAAGTATGACAGAAGAAGAAATTAAGGCCTATTGCCGGACACGGTTAGCAGCCTATAAGATCCCCAAAAAAATCGTGCTTGTTAGCGATTTGCCTAAATCGAATGTTGGTAAAGTACTACGCCGTGAGTTAAAGGCGGGGTACGAGTTAGGGTAATAGTTGTTCTCTTGTTTTGACAAGAGAGGCCACTTGAAAATATAAAAATGCGCAGAGATTGTTACCTTGTTTTCAAGTTAAATTTTTTATAAGTTCACATTTCGTTTTCTGAAAATTGTTAAGTTGGCACTGTGCGATGATCATGGTAAAGTTGACCCTATTCTTTAGCGAGTGTAGGTGGTACATGATCTTTGATTTTCTGAATATATTAGCGCTTCTGACGCTCTTGACAGGTGTGGTGACACTGGTTGATTTTTTGCGCATCGCTAAACATCGGAGAGAGAGAAAAGCTGCGGGTAAGGAAGTAAAATATCCATTTTTGATAGATTATTCCCGCGCATTTTTTCCTGTATTATTGATTGTTTTAGTCTTGCGTTCTTTTATTGTACAAAACTATAAGGTTCCAACTGGATCCCTTGAGCCCACTATTATGCCGGGCGATTTGATTGCTGTGAATCAATATGATTATGGGATTAAGCTTCCGTTATGGGGGGTAACGCTTATCCCAATTGGGAAACCCAAGGTTGGTGAAGTTGCTTTATTTCGTTGGCCTGTCAATCCGAGTGTGACATTTGTAAAGCGTGTGATCGGTATGCCAGGAGATAAAGTGAGTTATGTGGATAAGGTTCTTTATATAAATGGCCAGAAACAGACGCAAAAATACCTCGGTACCGCAGTCGATAAAGAGGGTTCTCCAACTGAGGTAAAGGTTTATTCTGAAAATTTGGCAGGTTATACCCATAATATTTGGATTCGTCCTGGTATGTCAGCCAATAATTTTAGAGACTTGGTTGTTCCAGCCGGGCATTATTTTATGATGGGAGATAACCGGGATAATAGTGATGACAGCCGTGATTGGGGTTTTGTTCCAGAAAATGCATTTTTGGGACGTTCTATGGTGGTATGGATGAATTTCAGACTGAGTCCATTTTCAGTGGATTGGCATCGCATAGGTTCTAACTTATTACCCAGAAAAACGGATATCAAGTAAGGAGCGGTTATGGTTAAAAATAGAAGTGCAGTTGCAGGTATTATAGGCCTATTTGTGTTGGTTTTAGTTTATTGCACAGTGCCGAGTACCGTATATAAGCCGCAGGGATTGTTCTTGCCAAGTCTAACGTATCACGCATATCCGCCAAAAAAAGAGACCGATGTACAGTGGTTATTGTATCCCCCTGCTTGGGTAACATACCCACAGCTAGGTTATGTTTCCTTTGAGTTTCATGATCCGATCGGTTCTGCAGAAAAGCGCGAGCAGATAATGGATGAAATGAAAAAAGCCGCTGCAGCAATGGGTGGTAATGCAGTCGTGAAGCAACAACTCTTTAGTACGGCAGGTTATGTGGATGCATCTCAAGCCATATGGGTAGGGAGAGGTGTGGTTATTTTAGTTCCCAAGGCCTCGTAATTCAGGAATTTTTAATGAAGATAAAAAGGCTTGTTAGCGTAACACAGCATTTTTATCATCAAGGGAGTAAATATGCTTGAACCTAGTGCTCTAGTCAGTCTTTCTAGAATTCAGTTTGGCCTTACAGCCATGTTTCATTTTCTTTTTGTACCGTTAACGTTAGGGTTAACTTGGATTTTGGTTGTGATGGAAGCGCTGTATTTGAAAACACGGCGTGAAGTCTTTCGAGATATGACAAAATTTTGGGCGAAGCTGCTAGCGATTAACTTCGCTATGGGTGTGATTACCGGAATAACGTTAGAGTTCGAGTTTGGTCAAAACTGGGCTTATTTCTCTCGCTTAATTGGTGGTAGCTTCGGTCCTATTTTGGCGATCGAAGGGATTACCGCGTTTATGTTAGAAACTACGATGTTTGGTTTATTTTTTTTTACGTGGGATCGCGTGAGTAAAGAAACGCATTTTGTGATTACACTCTTGATGGCCGTTGGTGCCAGTTTATCTATTGTGAATATTTTGGCAGCGAATACATGGATGCAGCATCCTATCGCGAGTTATTTTGATCCTAAAACGGTCGAAATGAATTTAACGAGCATGTTAGCATTGTATTCGAATACCTTTACACAGATTCGAATTGGTCATGTTCTGTTTGCTGGTTTTAGTGTGGGTGCTGTGTTTGTGATGGGCATTAGTGGATACTATCTATTAAAAGGGCGTGATATAGCTTTTGCAAAGCGGTCTTTTGCAGTCGGAGCAGGTTTTGGTTTGGTGGCTATGTTATCTGTCGCTTTTTTTGGGGACCAAAATGGGTTGATGGTATTGAAATATGAACCTATCTCTTTGGCAGCAATGGAGGGGCAGTGGGAAACGCATAAAGCACCGTCTGCTTGGTTTTTAACGGCCATTCCAAATCAAAAAACACAAAGCAATCGTTTTGTAATTCAGATTCCTGGGTTATTAAGTTTGATTGAATACCATAATCTCACTGGGGTTGTTAAAGGTATCAAGCAGCTTGAGCAAGAGACGATCCCACGGATTAAAAGCGGCATAGTCGCTTATGATGCGCTGCAAAAAATACGCGATGGCGATAATTCAAAAGCAACGATGGCTATTTTTGACCGGCATCGTGAGGATATTGGTTATGGATTCCTTGTTATGAAAGTGAATCCGACCGTTAAAAATGTGACACAGAGTCAAATTATAGAAACAACCCATCATGCTGTTCCGTTGGTTTGGGTACAGTTTTGGGCATTTCGCATGATGATTGGTTGCTGGGGTTTATTTTTCTTAGGTACCTTGCTTTCGTTTATCGGTATTTTTAAAAAATATACGTTCCACACGCGTTGGTTATTATGGTGCATGCTCGTATTTATTCCGTTGCCATATATCGCTGCAGAGTGTGGTTGGATTATTTCAGAGATGGGGCGTCAGCCGTGGGTTGTTCAGGGTATTTTACCAACCTTTATGGGAGTATCCAACGTTCCCATAAAGTCTGTGATCACTAGTTTATCGGGTTATACCTTCTTTTATATTAGTTTGTTGGTGATTGAGTTAATTTTGATGTTCAAGTATGCACGGATGGGCCCGAGTTCATTGCATACGGGTCGTTACCATTTTGAAAAATAGGACTTTGTCGTTCAAGGAGATCAATAATGCTCGATTATTCGGTTCTGAAAGTTATTTGGTGGCTATTGATTGGTTTTGTTTTGATGTTGTATGGGACAACAGCTGGTTATGATTTGGGTATTACGATTATCCTCCCTTTCTTGAAAAAAGAATCACATAAACGATTGGTTCTTAACATGAGTGGACCGACTTGGGATGGAAATCAGACTTGGATTGTATTTGCTGGAGGTGGGTTGTTTGTTGTATGGCCTGCTGTTTATGCCTTGTCCTTCTCAGGTTTCTATGCTGCGATACTGATGATCTTGTGGCCGTTTTTCTTGCGTCCATTGGGTTATGATTACCGGAATAAAATAGATAATCATAAATGGCGTTTTTTTTGGGATTGGGGTCTTTTTATCAGTTCTTTTCTGCCCGTGATTGTATTTGGTGTTACTTTTGGTAATTTGTTGCAGGGTGTTCCATTTTATTTTGATCCAAAGACCATGCAAGAATTTTATACCGGTAATTTTGCTGGCTTAATGAATCCATTTGGTATTTTGTGTGGGTTGGTATCGTCTTCCATGATTGTCATGCACGGTGCAGCATGGATTGCTCGTAGAGGAAGGGGGGATTTGCAGGTATTGGCGCGTAAAATTCAGTTTGTATTGACCTGGATCACAGCGATGTTGTTCATTCTAGCTGGTTGGTGGTTAATGACGCGTGTGAGCGGATTTACTTTGCTCAGCCAACCTGCTCAGCCAACATTGCACCCATTAGACAATGTTGTAACCAGTAGTATGGGTTCTTGGACGGCAGGCTACTCTGTTGCTCCTTGGAAATATTATCCTGTGGTCATTGCTTTTTCAGCTTTGTTTTTTTCTTTGCTATTTAATCGCTTACGAAAAGCACACTATGCCTTTTGGTCAAGTGTATTAGCGGTTGCGGGTATTATTGGAACGGCTGGTGCTACCTTATTTCCATTTTTGATGCCATCGAGCACGAACAGGGCTCAAAGTTTGACGGTTTGGAATGCAGCATCTAGCCAGTATGCGTTAAACGTGATGTTTTATGTGGGAGGAGCATTGCTCGTTATTATTTTGTGTTATAAAGTGTTTGCTTTTAAAGCTGCTTGGAATGGTGTTGATTCCATTGGTGAAGAAGACTTAGAGAAAAATAAACATACGTTTTATTAGAGGGTTTTTACAATTCTTGACAACAAGTTCAGGTATGAAAGCAAATCCGTAAACTTCTAATTCCTCAATCGAGAAGAAGACGAGTTTGCGATGATCTGATTTATGTTCACTGATGAGCTTTGGAGTCTTCGTTTTGTTTTTTAATCTGGTGCCATCACTGCGTGTCTGGGTTCATATTCAGAAGTGAGGAATATCTCACATTTTAAATAGCTTATCTCTCACAATATATCCATATATTAGTGATAAGGTTGACGCATAACAAATAAAGTCTTTTTCTGAATAGAATTACTTCATTTAGTAGCTGTTCGGATTGCTGGTTAGTTAAAGAATGTGGATAGTAATTGGGATGAATTACGATTCGCAAAAATACGATGGCTGTTATTGATTTTAAAAAATAGGAGATTTATATGTCTAGAAAACGCAGCGAGCCTCTTTTTCAAGGGCTATTGTCTGGAGGTGCTGTTGATACGACTAAGAGCCTAGAAAATTTAATGACTGAATTACGAGAATTAAACGCGAATAATCCTCAGTTTCTCCAGTTAATCGATAAGCTTAATGCTAGTGTTATTTTAGTCAATAGCGCTTTTTCATCGCCTTCAAAGTTGATATTAAAGAAAGGGAAAGAAACCGATGGATTAACACAAAAACCTATTTGCAATTGGGGAAAAAAAGAAATCGCTCAATGGTCAAGAGCAATTAAGGAACAGCAGATCACAGATGCGTTTATTCCAGAGATATTGGCGGTCATTAAGCAAGCTCTTTTATGTAGCGAAGGATTTCTCCCTCGAGATATACAGATATTATCTGTGTTATCGTTAATGTATAAGGATAAATCACAGGGCAGACTTGCTCAGATTTACACAGGAGAAGGTAAGACTACTACCATAGCTATCCTAGCCGTTTTAAATGTCATGCAGGGAAAAAAAGTAGATATTGTGACTAGTTCGGAAGTTTTGGCCCAAAGAGACGCGTTAGAAAAAAAGCCGTTTTATGAATTATTTGGCATCACTGTTGCGGATAATTCTAGTGTTTATCGCGCCCAAAAAAAGTGTTATACAGCGGATGTGGTTTATGGTGATACAGGTAACTATGAGGCGGATATATTGTGCGATGAATACAAACAATATGGGACACGTCGAGGAAGGCTTTTTGAGATCGTAATTGTGGATGAAGTAGATAATATGTTCATTGATTACCGTTCACAGAGCACACGACTTTCAACAGATATACCAGGTATGAGCGCGTTAACACCCGTATTGGAAGTTGTTTGGAATTTTGTTTGCAGCATGGTTGATCGCCTGATGAATGATGAGGGATCGAAGTTTAGTAAAATAGATCCTATCGTTCTGGTTAAATTACATTTTAAAGAAGAGATGAAATTAGTTAAAAGCTTTATAGAATCAAATGTTCCGCTCTATCTAAAAGAATATGCACTGAATCAAATAATGGATTGGTGTTTTAATGCCTCGTATGCACGTTTGGTGTATAAAGAAAATCAAAATTATGTGATACGTGATAATAAAATTGTCCCAGTCGATTATAAGAGTAATGGGGTGCTTCAGCCTCGGATGCAATGGGCGCAAGGACTGCATCAGTTTTTGCAAATGAAGCATGATCTGCCTGTTACTCCACTAAATTTAACGACGAATTTTTTATCTAATGTTACTTTTTTCCGGCGGTATGGCACTAATATTCTTGGTCTAACAGGCACGCTGGGATCTGAAAATGAGCAGCAACTATTAAAAGGTATTTATACATTGGACTCAGTGAAGGTCCCTTCTTATAAACCAAGAAGATTGGAAGAAAGAGAAGGACTAATTCTAGACAGCCATGCTTCATGGCTAGAGGCTGTAAAAAAGAAGATATTAAAAGAAACGGATGAAGGAAGAGCTGTCTTAGTGGTATGTGAAACAATTCTAAGAGTGACAGAAATTAAAGAAGCCTTAGCTTTTTATAATCCGGATCTTATTAGTATGTATGTTGAAAACACGGAAGAAGAACAAAAACTAATTAATGAAAGAGTAAGACCGGGTCAGATAATTATCGCGACTAATTTAGCAGGTCGTGGTACAGATTTGAAAATTTCTCCTGAGCTTGAGCGTAATGGAGGGCTACATGTCATTCTGGCATTTTTACCAGAAAATTCTAGAGTGGAAGAGCAAGCATTTGGTAGAGCGGGTAGGCAAGGCAGTCCTGGAACTGGTCAACTTATTATTGATAGAGAGGATGAAAATATAAGGTTCCGGTATTCACAATGTAGAACCGTTCCTGCACTAAAAAAGATGAGAGCTGTTAAAGAAAGTAAAGCATTAGATACCGCAGGAAGAGAAACACGAAAAGTAATCAATAAAGACAGTTTATTTACGGATTTTTGTGACCTAATGAAAGTCATTAGAAAAGAGTCCAGAAATGATAAAGAGGTTTTAGAGGCGTTAGAAGAAAGGTGGGGGTTGTTTTTGTTGGGGCTTGCGGATGAACATTTGTTAACTGACCGACATAGAGAATTATTTAATGAATTTAAAGCCGAAATTTTAAGGGATCAGAAGGCAAATGAGATTATTAAAAATCCCAAATATTATCTTAAACGTGGGCATGATGAATTTAAAGCTGGCCGATATGAGTATGCATTGGAGTTATTTAAAAAAGCATCGAAAATGAATCCATTTGATTGCTACCCGCCATATTTTCAAGCCCTTTCCATCATCAAATTACAAGAAAAAAGTGGAGACACTGCTCAATTGGCAATCGTTGAGGAGCTTCTTGAAAGTTCTCTTCAGTTTGGTGCAGAGGATTTGGCGAAATATGAAGGTATAAAAAATCATTATAATAAATCACAACAGCATGAGGAGAAGTTGTCAGGGAGAGAAGCGCGTCAAGATTTGAGTCAGTCAACGTTCTCTCCATTGCAACACGTTGCAAGAGCAGAGAGATCTGAAGCGGATCAACAATCTAACCAAGGCTTGAAACCAATTGACGAGACAGATTCAATGAGGAGCTGTAAGCGATACGATGAGACTATCCAAGTCCGTCATTCTGTGCTTCAGACGATCCAGAAATTAAAAGAGGGCGTTAGTGCTGCCTCAAAAGCAAAGACGGTTTTTAGAATTAGTGTAAAGCCTATTGATTCAATTTATAATGCTGAACAGAGTAAATTAGCAGTGGAAGAGATCAGCAGTGAACTGCCTGTTTTGGCAATCGAGGAAGACAAAAAGATACCAATTTTACCCGTTGTTCTTACAGCAATACTTGGTGCTCTGGAGTTGCTGGGGGGTATCTTATTATGTGCTACGGGTATTGGTGCCATTTGGGGATATGGCCTTATTATTGAAGGGGCAGGGGACCTCCTCACAGCAGCAGTAACAGCAGCAACAAAACAGTTTGATTGGAAACTATATCTGGTCACAAAAAGTCTCAGTGTGGGTTTGATGTTGGCTGGTTGTGGAGCCCTCAATGTTGCTGCTGCTGCAGCAACTGCAGCGGCCCCCGCGCTAATTATAGGTGGTAGAGCCGTTTTAGGTCTTGCTGGAACAACATCCGCATTCAGATCGATTGCCAGTTTTTTTAATAAAAAAAGAGTTGCTGAAGAGACGACACAAGTGATGAGTGATGGTGAGTTGCAAAAGAGACTAAAGGAGATCGAAGACTTTTCGAAATACTTTTCGCCAGATAACCCTACGTATAATAAGGAGTTTTCTTCTTTTAAGGCGCTTTGTATCGAAGCGCTGAAAGTGAGGATACGTGCAATTCCAAAAAATATTCTAGATTATGCTTCTCTTCTTCTTGATTTTGATGTGGTAGTAAGAGGCATATATAAAAAGGTCAATCATAATCATTTAGAGGCTATGCTTGACGCGGCAGTAAAGGATTTTCTGGTCACTGAAGAGGTTGGTCTTGAGGGTGTAGGACAGAATGCGTTTAATTTATTAGAACAGCATAAAGTGATTGACGGTATCATGGGTAAGTTAGAAGAAGCATTACGCTCACCCGACTTAGATTTTTATGCTCCTTACAAGCTTGTTCATTTAATTGCTCATGATCTTCTTGTTAGTCAAAAACAAACGCTTCTAGTTGATTCTGAGAGAACGAAAAAAGAAAAAAATGAGTTAGAATTAATTAAGAAAGATTTGGCAGAAAAAATTAAATCCGAAAAAAATCCTGAAAAAGTAAGAGATCTGAAGGCTCAATTAAATGATGTTCGCGATGAAATAGATAAAAAACTTGAAGAAATTCAAGCGATCGAAGACAGAACTGTGGAATTTAACAAACAAGTGAATGCTATTGAGGGTGTTTCTTCAGACGAGATCATTCCAGCGGTTGATTTTTTAAATGGCAAGGTGTTTCAAGCGGATACCGTTTTTGAAGTTTTGGATATTGATTTTCAAAGTGCGCAAGAGATTTTTTATAAAATCCCGCTTCATTCGTCATTAGAAATACTAAGATCACTCTATGTGGCTGCCTTTGTTCACCTATACAATGCATCCACTAAAAGATCAGTGTATGTAGAAAACTGCACAAGTAGTTTGATACAATTATCGCAAGAAGGTGATGGGTCGCTAATTTTTTCTTTTTGGATAAAATATTTGTCTCTGGTTGCTAAGGCGAATGGGCATGAGTTAGAGAGGGCTACTACCGAATTAGTTAATTCAAAAATCGCGAAAATGAAGCAAGATCAAGAAGATGAATTGTCTTCGTTAGAAGCGAATATTATCGGTAATAAAACGAGTGTGCCAAGTGATGGCGATTGTTATTTTTCTAGCGTTGCTGTTGCGCTTGGGTTAACGCAAGGAGAACAGATGACATTAAGAAAAATGACGATAGATCAGATAGTAAGAAATAGAGATCAATACGATGAGCTTATCGTGCATAGTAGTTTTGATGAGTATGTAGAAGAATACAGTAAAAAAGGTGCATGGATGAAAACCAGCGATGGGAATGACATCATGGTACACGCGTTAGCCGAAAGGTTAGGTGTTCATGTGATTATACACGATGAGGCACATGCTGGAATAACACAGAACATAAATAATGAAGAAGGGTTGCCAATAATACATTTGAGTTATACCGGCGCACATTATTCACCCTATATACCAGCTGATGATGATCTTAGTCATTTACAAGAAATACGAAACAGAGTCATGGCGTATAAGAGAGATCAATCCAGAATGCCACACAGTACAAGTATCTTGCGTTCGGTACCTTATCGTAATGCGGCGAGAACAGAAGAAGGTCCTCAACAAAGCAGGCAATCCTCTGGTGGCGGTTCTAAAAAGTAGCGTTAAGTAAGGTCATATCTATCCGTTCATGCAACGATATAAAAAAACAGTAGGGCCGAACATTCAGAGTAGAAAAACGAGTCATCAAAAAAATGAAGGCATCATTGGTTGTCGCGTGCTTAAGACAATGACAGGTTTGGGTATGCGATAAAGTTGCCGCTTTTTCTGAATTTTGAGATACTGTAAAGGAATTGGAGTTAGGGAACAACGTCGATACGACAAACTTAAAAGAAATGATGAATCAATGGTGTCTTTTTCTTGCGCTGTTATATCGCAGCTAATGTGAACAGCACCTAGGAGTGAATGATGTATTATCTGATAACAGGTGTCGCCGTTATTCTTGCTTTATCTGTTGCATACTGCACAGCTTTATGGGTGAATAAAGATGGCGATGATTAGTCGATTGCGTACCTTTTTAAATAAGCGTTCTGAATTTTCTCGTGAGATTATGCTTGTTGTTGTTCTTAAATTAATTTTATTATTTTTTATCGGGTATTTTGTTCATTCACACCCTGCTCAACAGACTTTAAATTTGCAGCAGGTGCAGGAACATTTTTACGGTTGAAGAGGCCTTTTGAGGGGTGTTGACAATTTTTGACCAGAAGATAAAATGCAACTCTTGAAACAAAGAGGTTGTTATGGTGAAAAGAGATTTAAGGGCGCTCAAGAGTGAAGCTCATAAGCTAAAGCCAGTGGTGCGGATAGGTAATAAAGGCCTCACAAAAGGCGTTCACACAGAAGTTGATTTAGCATTGAACTCACATGAGTTGATTAAAGTAAAAATTATTGCCGATCGTGAGGAACGAGAGTCTTTCATAGCGGAACTGGTTGAGCATTCGGGTGCCGAACTGGTTGGTGGGATTGGTCAGATTTATATTTTATATCGGAAGAATTTCGAAAGCATCTAAAATGCACAGATCCCCTTGATCCGCGTAGCGGTTTTTTGTTACGCTGTTACATTTAATTTGCGCGCACCATAACAAAATCTAAAAAATCTAAGATAGCTTTTTTATACACACTATCGGCTAGGGCATGGAGGCAGGCACGTGCTGTCGTGATATGTGTACTAGCTGTTTCATGACACGCCGCAGTCGCCCCTGTTTTTTGGATAGCAGATAGGACCCGATCAAAAGAATTTCTGTCGCCATTTTGTAGAATTTTTATCAGTGTTTCAGCCTCTTTCGGGTCACTTTTTTCGATGGCATAAATCACAGGTAGTGTAATTTTTCCTTGTTGTAAATCGTCGCCTAGATTTTTTCCGGTTACATGGGCATCGCCAATATAGTCCAGCATGTCATCGACAATCTGAAAGGCAATCCCTATTTCCATCCCTAATTGATGCATCGTTTGGTGTAGACTTGTATTATTCGGTTGGGCCAGGCGAGCACCAATTTCGCTGGATGCCGCAAAAAGACTCGCTGTTTTAGCGTGTATTACACGGTAATAGTTAGTAATAGAGGTATCTGCCTTATGTTGATTCGCAAGTTGCAGCATTTCGCCTTCAGCAATGTGATTGGTTGAGTTGGCTAGGATACGCATTACTGGTGTATTATCACGTCGTGCCAGAATTTGAAAAGCGCGGGAATACAGGAAATCACCGACTAAAACGCTTTCTTGATTGCCCCAAATTTCATTAGCCGTTTCTGAGCCACGGCGACGATCGGATTTGTCGACTACATCATCGTGTAGGAGTGTGGCTGTGTGGATGAACTCAATTACACAGGCTAATTCGTGGTGCTCTGGGATTGACTCAACATATCCGCAAGCATGGGCACATAAAAGGAGTAGTAAAGGGCGCGCGCGCTTCCCTCCACAATCGATGACGTAGCGAATGATCTCCTCTATGAGAGGGATATTGGAATTTAATTCGGCAGCGATTAGGTTATCTAGCGCAGTTAAATCAGCTGCGACCGGGGCGCGAATGGGCTCAATAGAAGTCATTTCAGCCATGCTAGAAGTTGCCTTTTGGATGGGATTTGGCTAATGCTAGAGGCCCAGAGATAGACTGTCAACTTAAAAGGGGATGGGTAAGAGTGGTTTGAAAATTTAGATGGGCTTACCTCTTGCTAGTCGGGAAAAGATTGCGTAGAATGCGATCCTTTCCATGAGTTATTGACAGGATTAAAGCATGTATGCAGTCATTGAGACGGGTGGACGCCAATACCGCGTTGAGCCAGGACAACAAATTAAACTAGGTAAGTTGTTGACTGAAGAAGGTCAATCTTTTGATTTCGATAAGGTTTTATTGGTTTCTTCAGAGGATAACCTACAGGTTGGTGCTCCCTTGGTTAGTGGTGCCAAGGTTACCGCTTCTGTCATGTCTCATGGGCGTGATAAAAAAATTAAAATTTTGAAATTCCGGCGTCGTAAGCATCATATGAAACGTATGGGACACAGACAGGATCATACAATTGTTAAGATTTTAACAATTGAAATGGGTAGCGATAAATAAGGAGTAAAAAATGGCTCATAAGAAAGCGGGCGGTAGTACTAGAAACGGTCGCGATTCAAATCCTAAGTATCGAGGCATCAAGTGCTATGACGGTCAGGTTGTTCAAGCAGGTGCAATCTTAGTTCGTCAAGTCGGTCAGACTTGGAAAGCAGGTGAAAATGTATACGTGGGTAAAGATTACACGGTTCATGCCAAGCTTCATGGCGTTGTCCGCTTTGTTAAAAGCATGCGAAAAATCTGTATTCAACCAATTAAAGAAGCCGCCTAAATCGGCTTTAAAATTGAATTTTTTTCTTTAGGTTTGAAGTAACGAATTATACCTCGCTTAGGCGGGGTTTTTTATTTAAGGGGTTTTTATGGCTTTTGTAGATGAAGCAAAAATAAAAGTATTTGCAGGGAATGGTGGCTCTGGTTGCTTAAGTTTTTTGCGAGCAAAATTTGTTCCCCATGGTGGTCCTGATGGTGGGGATGGTGGAGATGGTGGATCAGTTTATTTAGTGGCTGATCAAGGGAAGAATACATTAGGTGAATTTCGTTACAAAAAAACCTATCGAGCACAAAATGGTGAGGGTGGAAAAGGTCAGCAGCGAAGGGGAAAAACGGCAGAGGATTTGTTGGTATTCGTACCCGTTGGAACGATTGTTACAAGCTGTACGACTGGTGAGATAATTGCGGATATGCTTGAGCAGGGTCAAAAAGTATTGGTTGCTCAAGGTGGGTTTCATGGATTAGGTAATTTGCGCTTTAAAAGTTCGACTAACAGAGCGCCCAGGCAGACCTCTTTGGGAACGCAGGGCGAGGAACGAGAGCTCTATTTAGAGCTCAAGTTATTGGCGGATGTTGGCTTGTTAGGGTTGCCCAATGCGGGTAAGTCAACGTTGATATCAGCTGTCTCGAATGCTACGCCAAAAGTAGCTGCGTATCCCTTTACAACGCTTGAGCCACAGCTGGGGGTAGTGAATATTTCGGTGACCAATCAATTCGTGATTGCGGATATTCCAGGCTTGATTGAGGGAGCCAGTGAAGGGCAGGGATTGGGGCACCAATTTTTAAAGCACTTGTCGCGAACAGGTCTTTTGCTTCATCTAGTTGCTGTGGATCTGTATGGAGGTTTGGATGTGACGATTGAGGAAGTTCGAGTGATTGAGCGAGAAATTGCACGGTATAGTGATGAGTTGGCTCAAAAAGAACGCTGGCTAGTCCTCAATAAAATAGATTTGCTGCCCGAAGAAGATCGGCAGCCTTATTTTGATAAGCTAAAGGCGGCTATTGGCTGGGAGGGCCCTGCTTTTGCAATATCAGGGTCAGAGCGAATAGGAACTGAAGAGCTCTGTCAGGCTGCGATGTTTCGGATCAATCAGAAGCGAGAAGAGATAAACGCTGGCTGAGAAAAAATTCCGATCGAGTATAAAAATCGGAAGTTGAGGGCTTATGGAAGGTAAAAATAGGATTAATTACTTTCTTTTAAGCGCTTGCTTAATCGGCTTTTGATTCGAGACGCTTTATTGCGATGAATCACGTTTTTGCGAGCTAGCGTATCAACCCGAGAAGCGACTTCTTGTAACAGGTTTTTTGCTATATCTATTTGCTTTTCAGCGAGGGCTTTTAAAAACTTTTTGATTGATGTGCGCATAGCAGTCCGTTGTGTCTTTAGACGCAGGTTATTATTATCTGCTTGTCGTGCGCGTTTTTTTGCTTGAGCGGAATTGGCCACTGTATACTCCCCTAACGATTTTGCTATTTTGCAAACGAAAGCCAGGAATATGACTGGTTAATCGGTGTTTGTCAACCGTATAATGGTAGCCCTCGCAGCAACAGGATTGTCTCATGCCTAAAAACAGATTATTACGATCTCTTTCCGTCGTGTCTTCCCTTACTTTGGTGTCCAGAATAATGGGCTTTATCAGAGATGTGTTGCTGGCTGTTATTTTTGGTGCTAGCCCTAGTTTTGATGCTTTCGTGATCGCTTTTCGTTTGCCAAATTTTTTGCGGCGCTTGTTTGCTGAGGGTGCGTTTTCAATGGCTTTTATTCCCGTTTTATCGAGCTATAAAGCCACTCAGAGTCCTCTAGAGCTAAAGCTTTTTATTGGGCGTATGCAGGGTTGCTTATTGACTGGCTTATTTTTGGTCGTTGTGCTTGGAGAAATTATGGCGCCCGTCTTGATCACTGTTTTCGCGCCTGGGTTTTTGAATGACTCTGTGCGATTTCAAGAGGCATTGCATATGTTACGTATTACGATGCCCTATATTTTATTTATCTCCTGGGTGGCGTTGCTGGGTGCTATCTATAATACCTGGAAGCATTTTGCCGTCCCTGCTTTTACACCAGTGCTTCTAAATGTCGCCTTGATTACAGCAGCAGCTGGTTTTTCTTCGCATCTCGCACATCCGATTTATGCCTTAGCTTGGGGGGTTTTTATCGCCGGTATTATTCAATTGTTGTGGCAATTTCCGATGCTAATTAAAATGAAATTATTATTTCGTCCACGTTGGTGGTCGAGTGATTCTGGGGTAAAGCGGGTCTTAAAACTAATTGTCCCTGCATTATTTGGTGTTTCTGTTGCCCAAGTTGGATTGATAATGGATAATATGTTTGCCTCATATTTGCCAGCGGGCAGCATTTCTTGGTTATACTATTCTGATCGGTTTACGTTTTTCCCCTTGGCTGTTATCGGTGTTGCCATCTCAACGGTGGTATTGCCCCAATTATCAACACAAGAAGCTAAAAAAGACCGAGAAGGGTCTAAGCGAACACTGGATTGGGCTTTGCGTTTGGTATTATTGTTGGGTGTTCCTTCAGCTGCCGGTTTAGCTATTTTAGCAGGACCTATTTTAGCAACACTGATTCACCGAGGTGCATTTACAGCACATGACGTGATGATGACTCGCTTGAGTTTAATGGCTTTTTCAGTCGGGCTGCCGGCTTTTATGTTGGTTAAGATATTAGCTTCAGCTTTTTACTCTGTTCAAAATATTAAAACGCCGGTGAAAATCGCCTTCATTGCTTTGCTTGTCAATTTGATATTGAATGCTTTGTTGATTGGCCCCCTGAAACATACCGGGCTAGCCCTAGCAACGGCATTGGGCTCTTGGGTCAATACCGCTTTGTTATGGATAAGTTTACGCAGACGACAGCAGCTGGTATCCAGTCATCAATGGTCTTGGTGGCTTCCTAGGTTACTAATAGCGACGATTGTCATGTCGGTTGTGTTGGTACTTTTTGTCGGCCCGATTGATAGTTGGTTGACTTTTGGGGTGATAGCGCGTATTTGGCATTTGCTGTTCGCAATTGTCTTGGGTGTTTTAGTATATGCGATTATTTGGTTTTTAATGGGACTAAGGCTTAAGCATTTTCGTCCTAACTAGAGGGTATTGTGGAATTCATTCGAGATGTAAAATTAGATCAGCGTGAGAAAATAGTGGTTTGTGTCGGTGTTTTTGATGGGCTGCATTTAGGTCATCAAGCCTTGATTGAAAAAACGAAGTATTTAGCGAAACAGCTGAATGCAAAAACAGGGTTAGTGAGTTTTGAACCTTACCCTCAGGCATTTTTTTCAAAAGAGCATAAAAAAATAGTATTCCCACGGTTAATGCGTTTTCGGGATAAATACGAATGGCTAGCAAATGCAGGAATTGATCGATTTTTTGCATTACGGTTTAATAAAAGACTAGCTGATTTAAGTGGAGAGCAATTCGTAAAAAAAATATTAATCGATGGAATGGGAGTGGTTGGTGTTGTTGTTGGCGATGATTTTCGTTTTGGAAAAGGAAGAGACAGCGGCAAGGATGAGTTGATGCGGTTTGCTAAACAAGAGAATTTTCAACTCAGGGTGGTTCCTCCTGTACTAACGAAGGCGGGAATACGCTGTAGCAGTTCGAATCTGCGTCAATATTTGTCTAGAGATGCGTTTAGCGATTTAGAGTTAATGCTGGGTCGTTGTTATTCTCTAACGGGGTGTGTGCGACCTGGAGAAGGGAGAGGGCGTCAAATAGGTGTGCCAACAGCGAATATTCAAATTCCTGCAAATGCCTTGCCGCTGGAGGGTGTTTATGTCGTAGAAGTTCTTCGCCCTAATGGCAACCCTTTGCGTGGAGTTGCTAATATCGGTCAGCAACCGACATTTTTGGGTGAGAAAAAGCGGTTGGAAGTTCATGTGTTTGATTTCAATGAATCAGCCTATGGTGAATATTGGCGAGTGATTATCCGAGGAAAAATACGTGGTGTAAAAAAATTCAAGGCTATCTCTGAACTGGTGCTCCAGATTCAGGAGGATATTGCTGAAGGGCATCGATTTTTTAAATCTAACTCAATGAGCGACATCATCGTGCGTTAAAGAAGGAAATGTTGTAGATTGGCAGCAGCGTTGAGTTTATAAGGTCGGCGTTGTTATGTTCGTCAGAAATCTCAACAGGAACGTGTGTTTAAATCGGTGGAGTAATAAAGTATGACTGACACAAAAAAAGTACCTCACAAAACAGACTTTATCCGTCATAGGATTGATGCGGATCGTGCTGCAGGTCAATATGCACAAGGGCTTATTTTTCGGTTTCCACCGGAACCCAATGGTTATCTACATGTGGGGCACGCTAAGTCGATTTGCTTGAATTTTGGCCTGGCCAAAGAGTATGCCGGGAGGTGTCATCTTCGCTTGGATGATACCAATCCTGCAAAGGAAGAAGTGGAGTATGTAGACTCAATTAAACGCGATGTAGCGTGGTTAGGTGGGGAGTGGGGAGAGCATTTGTACTATGCATCGGATTATTTTGATCAATTCTATGAGCTGGCTGTAAAACTGATTAAGAGTGGTTACGCCTATGTAGACAGTTTGTCTGCAGAGCAAATTCGAGAGCATCGGGGTACCTTAAAAGAACCGGGTAAAAATAGCCCGGATCGAGATCGCTCGATTGAAGAAAGTTTAGATTTATTTTCTCGGATGAAAAAAGGTGAATTTTCTGAAGGACAGTATTCTCTACGAGCAAAGATTGATATGTCTTCAGGTAATATTAATTTACGAGATCCTGTTTTGTACCGTATTTTGCACCATAGCCATGATCGAACGGGTGAAAAATGGTGTCTGTATCCTATGTATGATTTTGCACATGCGTTATCCGATGCAATTGAAGGGATTACGCATTCGTTATGCACCTTGGAATTTCAAGATCACCGTCCACTCTATGATTGGTTTATAAACAAATGTAAAATGGAAAAGCAACCCAAGCAAATAGAATTTTCACGGTTAAATTTAAATTATACGATTACCAGCAAACGGAAATTAAAAGCATTGGTAGAGGGTGGCTATGTGGCTTCATGGGATGACCCTAGAATGCCGACGATATCTGGCTTGAGGCGACGAGGTTTTACCGCAGCGGGCATCCGTGAGTTTTGTAATCAGATAGGGGTGTCTAAGCAAGATTCGGTAATCGATATCAGCGTATTAGAGGATTGTATTCGCAATGATTTAAATAAAGTGGCGCCAAGGCGAAATGTCGTTTTTGATCCCATAAAGCTGACGATTCAAAACTACCCGCAAGATGAAATGGAGTGGTTAACCCTATCGAATCATCCACAAGATGAGTCTTTTGGAAAACGACAAGTGGCTTTTGGTAGGAATTTATATATCGATCGGAATGATTTTATGTTTGATCCGCCAGAAAAGTTTCTTCGGTTGGCACTCAATCAAGAAGTTCGGTTATTAAATGCTTATACCTTTCGTTGCGATCAAGTGGTCACGGATGAAGAGGGAAACTTGCTTGAACTGATTGGTACCTATGATAAAAACACATTAGGTGGGAAAAAACCAGTCGATGGTAGAAAAATTAATGGCGTCATACACTGGGTGAGTGCGGATCATGCGATCGATGCAACTGTTCGAATTTATGATCGTTTGTTCTCGATTGAATCGCCTGGGTCTTTGGATAATATTGTGGATGCATTAAATCCAAATTCACTCGAAATAAAATCAGTAAAATGTGAGCCAGATTTAATGCAAGCGGATGTAGCGCAGCATTTTCAATTTAATCGAATAGGGTATTTTATAACAGACGTAAAGGACTATCAGCCCGGAAAAAAACCGATATTTAATCAAGTGGTTCCGCTTAGGAGCGTTTGGGAAATTAAATAATCGGATATAGCGCCTAAAAATTCTAAAGTAAGTTCAGGTTAGACCTGATATTGAAATGGTTAATTTTGTGAAAAATAAATAATCATGATAAGCTCGTTGCTTTAGGGTACGTACGATTGAAGTCGTTAATGATCGGCTTTTTTTACGGCTATAAAAAACGGATCTAAAGACAGAGTAACCCAATAGAGAAATGAGGGAATAGTATGAGTCGTTTTGAAAAGTTGTTTTCATCAGAGTCCTTGGTAAATTGCATTTTGAGGAAAGATGCTTTAGAAGAGTTAGCTAGAGATTTTCAGTCTGTAAAAGAAGAAGTTGCTGCCATGTCTTCGGAAGATTTTTTTAATTTTTTGAAGGAATTTGATGCTCATGTCGCAGAATCATTTGACCGTCAAGAAAATCCCCTTGTTCAATCTGATCATGCCGTAGTCGCTTCAGAAGATTTACGCGTGGCTAGTTTTAATGCTTTGGTGCCCGCTATTTCTGGAGAACTTGAAAAGCTATCGTTGGATGGCGAGACAGAAAAATGGATTATACCGGAGCTCTGTAATAATGCTTTTTTCAAAACAGATACGTTCAAAACGTTTCAGGCAAGAATGCTTTGGAATGCCTGTAGAGCTTCTTTTTTTGTTGCGCGAGGTACAACGGTTTTTTTGCAAGAAGCTAATCCTACTTTATTTGAGTATATACAAAAAATTAGTGGTGAAGGTACGTGTATTATTCAGGGTCCGGATAGAGGGTTTAAGAATGAAAGCCGTGTTCCTCTAGAAGAAGCGATGAGGAAAAAGGGGGCTGTCATCGATGAAGGTGATTTTGTTTCACAAACAGGAATTGTGTCACCTCAAAAATTATCAGCCATCGACTTCTTTTCATTTGAGCTGTCTTTCATGTCTGTTCTTCGTCGGCAGCTTGGTACGAATGAAGATTTGTCCGCTATAAATAATTGCACAACAATTGCGTTTGATGAAAAAAAACGAACGCTTTATCTGTCGCTTCACTTACCTTTTTTAAATAAATCGTTCTTCACACCGGAGGTATTGTCAGGAAATTTAAGTCGATGGCTTTCTGAAGCAGTTTTTAAATTGGTTCAAGTCCTTGAGATTGATGTAAGAGAAACTATGATAGGAGGTGATCTTAATACCTCATTGAAGGGTGGAAACTGTTTACCTACGGCTGATGATTTTGAATTAGGTTTGCAGTGTGCTGATAATATCTTAGCAATTAGGATGTCTGATAAGACAGTTAATATCTTGCCTTTGCATGTAGGGGAGTTACCCGCATTCTATCTTCGGGGTGAGAGGATACCGCGAAAGATTCGCGATAGCCTCCCCTTACTTCCTGGGAGGCAGACTCAACTGGATTTGGCAGGGAGAATATGGATTGAATATTTCACAAGAGAGGGCTTGGAAAATATTCAAGCAATTATGAAAGAAGCCATTTTGCACGATACTCCGCGTTCTCACGTATTAGTCAACTGTCAAATTCAATTTGAACCAGGAAAAAAAGCAGCAGCAAAGGGAGCAGTCCCTTTAAAACCGAAAGCGACTTGTTTCATGTCTGTGAGAGATTTTATAGCACTCAAAAAAACGGGAGATGTTTATTTACCCTGGACCGATGCTGTTGATATTTCAAGCGAAGATCCCGAAAACCCGATTCAGGCTGTCCAAGCTAAACTTGTCTACGTGCTTTCACAAAATACGAAGAGTACTGAGCCATCTAGTTTAACGCTTCAGGCAACTCGAGTTATCAAAAAGGATGGTCAAAGTAGAGATGTCGATCATGAGCCGTTATCTGAACAACATGTTTGGATTGAGGCGTTACTCAAAAAAATAGAGGTTGCTGTAGCGCAATCACCGTTAGTAAATTATCAAGAACCTAACGTTAAAAAAAGATTAAGAGTTATAAACGAAGAGCTTAGGAGTTGGTATGTCCATTTAGGATTGATGAGAGAAAAGATTGTTCCTGAAAAAATCATTCCCAATATGAAAATGACGGTTTTTGCACATAATGATCCAAACGCTAAAAATAAGCCGAGCTCTGGAGAGATTTTTATTACCTTACCTAACGGTCGGGCACCTACAAAGATCGAGTGTAGGTTATCCAATGGTTTTCTTTTCAGTTGGAATACTAAATCAAGAGAGGATAGATACAAGAAATTTTATCAAGATTTATATGAAATATTTAACATCACTGAATTGTCTGATCTTCAGCCAACAAAAAAGAATGAAGAAAGAAAGGAAATAGTCTTATCGGATGCGTTGTTACCTGAGCCTGTCAGTGAAGAGGATTGTTCTCGGTATGCGATATTACAGCAAATCTTGGCATGGTCGGCTTCATTATTAACGCATACGATAATGGACTATCGAGATAACCAAGCTGAATCGATCGATAAGAAAAAAATAGAGGCTGCTGAAAAGTGGCTGCTAAATCTAGTAGTCTTACGTATGGAATGTCTAGATAGAAAAATGCCATTTCAGAATTGGTTAAGAAAAAAAGATAATGCGCTGGAAATAGCTAAAAATCTAGAAAAAGTAATTGTATCTTTATACATCAATTGCAGGCCAGAGGCACAAGTGTTGCTTGATCGGCGTATTAGCTTGTTTAATACTCAAATTTCTTTAGTAATGAAAGCAGGCAACATAAAAGGGGTGAGTATTCCAAGCATGGGTGGTGGGGCGAAGGCTTCTTCAGATTGTCCTCCTTTGGAATCAGATTTATGGATTAAAGCCTGTGATAGTTTCAAGATTAATCCTGAGCTTTTAAAGTCGAGCGAAGCATCTTTAGAAGCAGGGGGAGGGGCTGCTGCTCCAGAATCTGCAGAAGATCTGTCTGCAGAAGCTGCGTTAACAAGGTCAATCACTTTTTTGCCATTAAACCCAACAGAAAAGACAGTACACGCTTTATTAAGCGAATTGGAGTCTGCAACAGATCCGATGCAGCTCGTGAATCAAATAGCGGATGCTGTTATGATGCGTCATATCGTTCCATTGCTGACTCAGGCGCAGCCGGGTTCAGAAATAGCAATTAAATTTTCTCCGTTTGGAAATGATATAGATTGTCATATGACTAAATGCCCATATGATATGCGCGATATAATTCGGGTTAGTGCTGAAAATGGCCTGGGAATAAAAAAAACGCTTTGCAGGAAAAATTTTTCATTAGTTGAATTGCACGATTCAGAAGGGATAAGTTTTGATGTGGTTTTTGATGAAGGTAATAATGAGTTACCACTGATGCTGTCAGGTTATGAAGTCAGCTATTGTCTGGGCGATAATTTTAGATGGAAAAAAAAGGGAGTCGTAGATCAGGGACGTCTTTATCGTAGAAGCACAAGCGTTAATTCGACAGTTTCTTCTAAATCTATGCGACATCTGTTAAAGGCGTGTATTTATAATGCAGTTAACCAATGGCGAGCAGATGACACAGGTAGTTTTTCTTATGATGTCAGTACTTTTTCCGCTGGTGTGCTTACGGAAGCTTTCAAGCTATGGAATGACTTAGAGAAAGATCCTCATTCTTCGGGTTATGACCTGCCTTTTGTTATTCATAGACAACTACAATTCATTCTGATTTCAAATGCATTTCATCGTGTTAAAAAATTGGCAGCTGTCTATCAAGGTCTTCTCGAAGGATTCATGCAGAAACCGGATGAGTTTAGAACATTAACAGATAAATTAACAGATAGCTTATCGACACTTAGATTAAAGAACAAGGTTGAAAAATCTATTCATCCGCGTGCAACGGGCTCTTTAGTGGGTGTTAGCCTCTTAGCTTCAGGCAATACAGAAGAGTTTCCTTCCAAAGCAGTAGGGGTTGTCTATCCTAGCTCGTGATAGCGTTACCTTTTTTAGCAGGTAATTGGATTCGAGAAACGGTGCAGCCAGGGATAATGGCTGCGCTGCCTCTTGTGACTCCCAATTTCAGAACCTATGGTGGCTTGCGTTTCATGTATTCAATGAATGCTTGTAGTCTCTCATCTATTCTAGCGATAAATCCAAATTATTTGCGTAAAATAATTAAATAGCCCTCAACCGGCTGACCGTGCTGCCGACGAAGCGTGATATTAGCAAGGCGCGAGATTGTAAAATTATTCTGAACACTCAGTTGTTCAATATATTTCTTACAGTGAGCATAGCGGATCGTTTTTTGCAGGATATAGTCGGCATCATTTGTTTTTTCAATCGTAAATGCAAAAAAACCACCTATTTTTAATACCTGATAAGTTTTTTGAAAAATATCACTAAGATCGCCGATATAAGTGAATACATCCCCAGCGATGACAACATCCATATCTGCTTGCGAAGAAAAAACATCACTCAAGTCACCAATCATGAGATCATTGTAAATTTTCTTTTTTTCGGATTGCTGAATCATATTGGGTGAAATATCAACACCCACTAAATGTTTCGTTAGGTGTTTTATTTTTTCACCGACTAAGCCGGTTCCGCAGCCTAAATCCAATACGCGCCAAGATTCTGTTTCTCCAGACTGGGCTTCTTCCTCAAGGGCGCGAACCAATTGCTCAGGTACATCGTAATGAAGATGTTTCTGTAAATGTTTTTCATAATAGCTGGCGTAGTGATTAAATAAGTTTTTAACATACTCACGCGGGGATTTTGCTGGTGTGTGGCCACCGGATAGCGCATTAACGATGTGCTTAATTTCTTTGTTATGGGGAGACAGTTGAATAATTTGATTATAAATTTGAATAGCGTCATTAATTTGGCTTTGTTTTAGGTAAATGGCTGCCACATTTTGTAGGGTTTCAATATTGTGAGGGTCTTTATGTAATGCACTTTGAAAATAGTGTAGGGCGTCTTTGTGGTGATCTTGAGCCATTAAGATCACCCCGATGTTGTAGTAGGTTTCTGCGGTTGCTTCCACTTCTAGTTGCTGCATATAGTGTTTTAACGCTTCTTTAAATTCACCCATTTCTATTTTTGCATTAGCCAGATTAAAGTGTGCATCTGGTGAACTGGTTCCTAATTCGATAGAGTAGGTGAAAGCATTCGCAGCATTTTCAAAATCGCCTAATTTGTAAAGTGCAATGCCTAAGCTGTGGTAAGTATCTGCATGTGTGGGTTGAAGCTTCAATCGATCAGAAAAAAATTCAGCAGCCTCTTCGTATTCAGACTCCATTAATGCAATTTCTGCTAGTTGTCCCAAGACGGCTGGGTGTTTGCTATTGAGCTCTAGGGCGTGTTGCAGTACATATCGTGCACTCATCGTATTGCCATCCAGCAGCAAAAGCCTTGCATAATTAAAGTGAGCATCTGCAAAATTGGGTTCAAGGCGAAGAGCGGTTAAGTAGTATTCCTTTGCCTTTGCGGGTTCATTCAGTTTGAAAAAACAATTTCCTAAGTTGTTGTGCGCAGGGGCGTAGGTGGTGTCGAGTAAAATGGCTTGTTCATAACAGGCAATAGCTTCTGATATATTGCCGTTGCGAAGATAAATGTTGCCTTTGTTATTATGTAACTGAGGGGATTCTGGCATTAACGCAATAGCGGTTTCAATATGATTTAATGCGGAATCTATGTCGCCTAGTTGTGTTAAGATCATTGAATACAGATGGTGTACATCAGCTTTGTCGGGATATTTTTTACAGAGCTCCTCACATAAGGCATATGCTTTTTCTATCTGTCCTTGATGGAATAAATTTTTGGCTTCGCGTAATTTATCGTGAGTCATAGTTTTTGTCTTATTTTATCGGCTAGCTCAGATACAGCTAGGACGTATTTGTTGCTTTGGTTATAGTGATGAATAGCTGGAAAATTAACAGATTTATCCCATAATTCATTTTTGCCGTCTTCTAAGAAATCAAATGTTAGATCAGATCTTTTGGTTGTTTTAATCGCGACAGGCTCGCCCTTCTTCCAGCCCATCTTAGCTAGGTAGTTGGCGATACTAAAAATAGTATCATCGGTGTGTGTAAATAAATTGGATTGTTTTCCCGTTGGTGAAATCGCATAATGCAAATACGTAGTGGGCATAAACTGCGGTTGGCCTAAAGCACCAGAATAAGAGCTTTTTATCGTGAGAGGATCTAGGTTGAGTTTCCGAGATAGTAAAAAAAGATCTCTTAGTTCTTCTTTGAAAAGTTCTTGGCGCCTGTTTCCGTAGAAGGCCAGCGTATTGAGAGCAGTCACGGCATCGTGATTTCCTTGATGCTCGCCAAAATGGCTTTCTATGCCAATGATGGCAACCACGATAGCCCTATCAACACCCTGTTGTTGATAGGATTTAGTCAGTGTTTTTTCGTTTTTTTTGTAAAAGGCAACACCATCTTCGATATTTCGTTGTGTAATAAAAAGTTTTTCGTAAAGATCCCAACGGCTATCCTCTTTGGGATGTTTGGTGTCTGTGAGTATAACTTGTTCGGGCTTGCTTTTTTTAAGCCAAGTCAGTACTTGTTGCTCGTCAAAATTGTCTTGTATCGCTAGTTGGTGAGCAAATTGTTTTTGTGCTTGAGTTAACCCGGTTTCGCCTAGGCAAAGGAGTGGGCTTAGCAAGAATGGGCTGAAAAAAAATAGAATCATTTTTTTCATAGTATTGTTCCCTCAATGCTATATTCGTGTCAATTAAACGGTTTTCACTACCACAAAGTTTTGTTTGCTTGGAGTGACATAATAATACCAAATCCAGCTCCCAATGTCAGTAGTGCGCTTCCTCCATAGCTAACAAAGGGTAAGGGGACACCAACAACGGGAAGTAGTCCTGTGACCATTCCAATATTGACTAGCCCTTCGAGTAGGAAGGAAGCAGCAATGGCTGTGATTAGGTAGCGGGAAAAAAGATTTTTAGTTTGAGAGGTGAGCCAAATGCAGCGCATAAAAATAGCAAAAAAAAGACCTAATATCACGCAGCAGCCGATCAGTCCAAACTCTTCCCCGATTACGGCATAGATAAAATCAGTGCTGTGTTCAGGTAGAAACTGTAGGTGTGTTTGCGTTCCATGCAAAAAGCCTTTACCTATGATGCCACCTGATCCAATCGCAATTTTAGATTGAATAATGTGATAACCTGCGCCCAAAGGATCTTGTTCAGGGTCTAAAAAAGTTAAGATGCGTTTTTTTTGGTAGGCGTGCATAAAATGCCAAGCAACTGGAATTGCTGTAATCAAACTAATACTAGCAATGAGTAAATAACGATACGGGATGCCGCATAAAAAAATGATCCAAATGCCAGCAGCAGCAATCATAATTGCTGTACCCAAGTCAGGTTCTTTTATAACGATAATAAAAGGGACAGCAATTAAGAGTAGGGAAAAACTAAGTTGACGTAAATTAGGTTTGGCTTTTATTTTGGCTAAATACGAGGCTAGCATAATGGGTAGAATGAGTTTCATTAATTCAGATGGTTGTATGCTGATAAATCCCAGATTAAGCCAACGTCTGGCGCCTTTATCGAGATGACCAATGCCCATCACGGCTAGCAGTAAAAGTATGCCAGCGAGATAGAGGTATGGTGCAAAGGCTTCATAAATTTCAGGTTTAATATTAGCGCACAAGCATAAAACACCACAGGCAATCAATAAGTGCAGCGCTTGACTGATTAAGACTCGATTAGACATGCTAGCGGCAGAGAATAAAACCAGCATTCCAAAAGCTGCCAGTAAGGCGATTAGAGCTAGGAGCGTCCAGTCAATAGGTCGAAAAATTTGAAAGCGACCCACTTTAAGGGTCTTTACTCGATACATTTTCGGCTCCTTTTAATTGAAAATACTCGCGCAGTAAAATGCCTGCGCATCTGTCTGCCATAGCTTCGTGCTCTAGAATAACAGCAATAGCGATGGTCGGGTTTTCGACAGGCGCGAAAGCAATAAATAAATGATTATTGCGTAATTTTTTAGGTATATTGTTGCGAATGGCTTCTTCGTCGCGCGCATGGCCATAGACTTGAGCCGTTCCTGTTTTACCCGCAACAGTAAAGTCAGGGTGTCGGCCAAAAAAAGTAGCGGTACCTTGAGGACCGTCGATAACCAGTTGCATGCCTTTAACCACGGTATTCCACGCATCTTCACTGGGTGGTTCAGCTGATTTTAGCTCAGTGATAGGTGTTTCAACGCTCTCGCCATCGGGAGTGGAGATGGCTTTTAATAGGTGAGGCCTAAAGTGGCGTCCTTTCATTGCCAACATGCCAATAGAGGAAGCAAGTTGCAAAGGGGTGACAGATAGATAACCTTGTCCAATCCCCGCCTCAATGGTGTCCCCGGTATACCAATTTTTACCAAAGGTATGCTTCTTCCATTCTGGCGTTGGAACAACGCCAGATAGTTCATGAGGTAGATCGATATACGTTTTTTGACCAAAACCAAAGAGAAACAGAGCGGTATCCATTTTTCGGATACCCGCTTTATTGGCCAGTTCATAAAAGAAAATATCGCAAGAGGTTTGTAGCGCTTTTTCTGCATCAACCCAGCCGTGGCCTCCTTTGTGAATAAACCAGGTCCAGTCGTGATAAACATGTTGAACTCCCGGCAGTCGAAAGGTGCCATCTCTGTCATAAACATGCGTTTCAGGTGTTATTAACCCATCGTTTAAGGCTGCGAGTGCGTAAAAAGGTTTGATGGTTGATCCAGGAGCGAATTGTCCACGTAAGGCGCGGTCAAATAGAGGGTGAGAAGGGTCGTTTAGGAGATTATTGTAGTCAGCCTGGGTAATTCCGCCGGAGAATAAGTTGTTATCAAAAGTAGGCGCATTGGCCATCGCTAAAATTTCTCCATTTCGCGGATCAATCATTACAATGGAGCCCTCTAAGCCTTGTAGAAGTTCTTCTGCTTTTTGTTGCAGCTTCAAATCAATGGTTAGCGTTAAGTTTTTACCGCCGATAGCTGGTTTATGTTTGATTAAGTGCATGATGTGTCCATTGGCATTGGTTTGTGCAACTTCAGCCCCAGATTTTCCATGTAACAAGGTCTCATATTCACTTTCGAGTCCTGTTTTACCGATGATCGGTTGAGCTTGGTAGTCTTCGAAATCGATTTGCATTTTATCTTGATTATTGATGCGTCCGACATATCCCAATAAAGGGCCCATGGTGGTGTGAGTGGGGTATTCTCTTAAGAGTTGTGTTTCAATTAAGGCGCCAGGCAGCTTGAAAATATGCGTGTAAAAAAGAGCAACTTCACTTTCTGTTAAGCGAGACTTGAGTGGGATAGGCTCATAATGCCGGTATTGTCCGAGGGATTTAAAAAAAATTTTTTCTTCGTTCCTGCTAATCGGGATATAGGCACGGATATCGTTAATCGTTTTTTTGAGATTTTTTTCTCGGTTCGGTAGTAGTGCTAAGGTTGAGCTTGGCTTGTTTATAGCAAGCAAGGCGCCATTTCTGTCCAGGATGAGTCCGCGCGTCGGAGCAACAGGTATAAAAGTCAGTAAATTATTTTCCGATAAAGAAGCGTAATGGGAGTGATTTCTCCATTGCATTTGAACGAGGCGAAGACCGAGTGTAACGACAAAGGCAGCAAAAAAAAGAGTGAGCCAAATCAAGCGCTGATGAAATATTCGATTATGTTGTTCCCGTTGGTGCTGGATCGAGGTTTTTTCAACCATGTGTCTTTCCTTTTTGCTCTTCCTATTCTTGATAGTTCGATGAAGCGATCCTATTTTCGAGATTTTGGATCCGGGGGATCAAAAACCATCTCGAGTGAGCCGAGTAACTTTTGTAACAAGCTCAGCGAGTTAAGTCAAATTTATGCATAGGGTCTGACCCAGAGGGAGATCAATTAACGATGATAGGGGTGATTGTTAAGAATGCTCCAGGCACGAAATAGCTGCTCTGCTATCACTATTCGTACCAGGGGGTGTGGTAGGGTCATTTCAGATAGGGACCAACGAATAGGGGCTGCAGCGAGACAGCTATCAGACAAACCTTCCGGTCCACCGATTAAAATCCCAACTCGGTGCTGATTTCTTAGCCAGCTAGAGCAAGATTCGGCTAGGACTTGGCTGCTAATTGCTTTTCCGATGCGATCAAGTGCAATGATGAGGTCGCAGCCGCTGGCAGCTTTCAGGAGTTGCTCTCCTTCAATTTCTAAAATGCGCTGAATGGGAGCCTGTTTGCCTCGGTTTTTTGCGGGAATTTCAATGAGCTTCAATTGCCATTCTTTGGGTAGGCGTTTGGTGTAATTTTCCCAAGCGGTATTGACCCATTGAGGCATTTTGGTACCGATAGCGATTAGGTTAATCTGCATCGCCATTACGCGGAAGGCTTAAGTTCCAAAGGTCTTCTAGTTGGTAGTATTTTCGAGCATCAGCGAGCATGATGTGGATGATGACCCTATCTAGATCAAGTAAGATCCAGCCAGAGGAATCGTCACCTTCTTGTCCAATAGGTTTGACCCCGGCCTGCTTAGCAGCGACCCAGGCTTTATCGGCAAGGGTTTTGGCGTGGCGTCCGGAGGCAGCGGTACAAACTATCATGTGCTCAGCTAAGTCGCTGTGCTCACGGATGTCGATGGCTGTAATAGAGAGCCCTTTGTTCTCATCTAGGGTATGGATAAGCTGCTCGGTTAGTGATTGTGTATCAACCATGCCTGTTCTCGTATAAAAAACCGTATGATAACGGGAATGACTGGAGAGCACAACTGCAGGATTCTCAGCAAAGAGTCTGGATGATGCGAGAACGGTGCAATAGCTTCGGATTGCGTAGCGTTGTATTGGCCAAGGGGCATTTTGGTTAATGGACAGGAGAACACATGAAGCTGTTTGTTCCTTCGCTGCGCTCGCGATCAGAAAATGTCTGATTTGCAATGACGGTTCTTTTTTTTTGTCATGGCAGGAAAAGCGGGAAGCCCAACGAAGCAATCCCAAAAAATTGATTTAGCCTGGAAAAAACGGCTATGTAACGAAGCCACAATTTTCGCAGTCATTCTTCTCTGTAATTTTATGCGAAAAGCAAGGGGTAGAAATTTATTTAAAGAATATTTTTTGAAACATTATTACTAAATCAGGAGAATTAATGTAAAAAAAAAGAAATATTTCTGCTTTTAGTTTGCATGTTAAAAATTAGCTGATATATTCCACGCATTATACGGATGTATAGGTGACTATCATTTTGATTTTGCCATCGGTGAAGAAAGGATGTTAACTTAAAAAATAGGATAATATACTATGTTAAAAAAAGGTCTACTATTGATTGCTGCTTCTGCAGTTTCAGTTAGCGCTTTCGCTGGTGGTTTGGATCAAGCTCCTGCTGCCATTGAAAACAATGCTCATCCTTATGCAGGCGCACAAGCTGGCTACGTTGCTCACTATGGCTTGGATAAAGAGTCAACCGTAACGGCTGACAAGCGTTCAGTTTACTCGAAAGAGCAAGGTGCTTTTGGTGCACGTGTTTTTGCAGGTTATATGTTTGATCAAAACCTAGGGTTAGAACTAGGTGCAGGTACATTCGGTTCTCAAAAAATAGCGATGAGCACCTCCGTGAGTGCTAAAGATTTGCCTTACAACATTCGTACACAAGCTTTAGTTGGTTTTGATGCGGATCTAGTTGGTAGCTTAGCTTTCTCTGAACAAATGTTTGCTTTTGCTAAAGCAGGTATGGCTATGGTTGACTTCAAAACCACAGGTCTAAATAGTGAATTGTCCTCTACCGATAAATCAGTGACTACTTGGAACTGGATGCCGCGTGCGGAATTGGGCTTAGGTTACAATGTGACTTCGGATCTTGCAGTGACTGTTTCTTACGCTCACTACTTCGGTATCAATGGTTCTAAAACGATTAAAGTGGGTTCTGACACAGTTAAGAAAGACTTCAACCAGTTCGGTCCTTCTTTCGGATTGGCAGCAGTCGGCTTAACATACAGCTTCTAATTCAAGTTGCTGAGTTAAAAGCCCGCGTAAGCGGGCTTTTTTTTTGTGTTGTCTCATGAGAGACTGGTTTAATAACTTTTTCAAGGAAGCAGAGTGACAACCACTATTTTACGTCGTGAACAGAAAAATGTCCCAGAAGGGCTGCAATCGTTATCGCCGGTGTGGCAGCGTATTTTTTCAGTCCGTGGACTGCAGTTTACTAGGGAGCTAGAGCAGGGATTGTCAGGCCTTTTAAAACCAGATTCCTTGAAGGGTTTAGAGCAAGCCTTGGATCGATTGGTTCTTGCGATAGAAAAAAATCAACGTATTTTGATAGTGGGTGATTTTGATGCGGATGGCGCAACCAGCACAGCAGTTGCTGTCAAGTTGCTTCGAGAAATGGGCGCTAGCTCAGTGCTGTATTTAGTTCCCGATCGATTCATTTGTGGTTATGGGTTGACACCGAAATTAGTCAAAATAGCACAAGAAAAAAATCCTGATTTAATCGTGACTGTAGATAATGGAATGACCAGTGTGGATGGTGTTGCAGCGGCGAATGCAGCAGGTATCGATGTCATTATTACGGATCATCATTTGCCGGGAGAAACACTCCCGGATGCTTGCGCTATTGTTAATCCGAATCAAGCAGGTTGCTTGTTCGCAAGTAAAGCAATGGCAGGTGTTGGGGTTTTGTATTATGTGATGATTGCACTACGAAAACGTTTGCAAGCGAATGCTTGGTTTGAGAAAAAAGGTATTCCTGTGCCGAATTTAGCCTGTGTTTTAGATATCGTTGCGTTGGGAATTGTGGCGGATGTTGTTCCTCTAGATCAGAATAACCGAATTTTGGTTGCTCAAGGTCTTTTGCGAATGCGATTAGGGCAGGCATGTCCAGGTATAAAGGCGCTTCTTCAAATTGCTGGACGTGAGCCCGAGCGTGTCGTTGCACAAGATTTGGGGTTTGCTCTGGGTCCACGTTTGAATGCAGCGGGCCGTTTGGAGGATATGAGTATTGGTATTGCTTGTTTATTATCGGATACGGATGAAGAAGCGTATCGATTAGCTAGTCTTTTAGATGAGTTAAACCGATCTCGTCGCGAAATTGAGTCGGATATGTCATTACAAGCCTTTAAAGTAGTTGAGCAGCTAAAACTCGAGGGAAATATGCCCTTAGGTGTTTGTGTGCATGAGTCCAGTTGGCACTTAGGTGTGGTTGGATTGGTTGCATCACGGCTGAAGGAAAAGTTGTCCAGACCCGTGATTGCTTTCGCAAAAGATGGAGATGACTATTTAAAAGGTTCAGCACGATCGGTTCCAGGTGTGCATATACGTGATGCTTTGGTTCAAGTCGCGGCCAAACGTTTAGATCTCATTGAACAGTTTGGTGGTCACGCAATGGCGGCTGGTCTCAAAATAAAGAAAAGTAATTATCAGGAATTCGCGAATGCTTTTTGTGAAGTGATCTCACAAAATTTATCTGAAAAAGATTGTCAAGATATCATCGCTTCAGATGGTGAGTTAGCAAGTCATGAAATGACACTTGCATTTGCTGAAGAGTTACGTTTTATAGTACCTTGGGGGCAATGTTTTCCAGAGCCAGTTTTTGATGGCCGTTTTGAATTAATATCTCAACGTGTGGTTTCGCAAGAGCACCTTAAATTGGAATTGCGTCTGCCGGGGGAGGATCAATCGATCGATGCCATCTGGTTTCGAGCGGATGTAGAGAGCTGGAAGCACGCACCTGCGCAGCCAGTGCGTGTTGCGTATCGTTTAGATGTCAATAATTTTCGGGATCGTAAGCGCATGCAATTGATAGTCTTGACTTTACAAAAGGAGAAAAAATAAATGAGTGATTCTAAAAAACGTTTCGAGTTACCCTCTTTGCAGTCAGTAATGGATAGTGTGAAAGGGATGATAAATCCAGCCAATGGCATCCCAAGTCCAGAAGCGGATGATGAGCTTGGTTTGCAGTTGGAGCAATTGGTTATTTGGGTAAAAAACTGGGAAGAATATCAGCAAGAGTTTGCGGATGAAATGGCTGTTCAGTTGAAAGAAGTATCTGAGTTGGTATCAGGCATTCATGCCAATATAGAAGCATTAAGAAAAAATAAAAAAGACTGATTCTGTGAAGTTGTATTTAAAAATAGGCTATCTAAATTAGAAGAAAAACCGATTGACAGACAGTGATCAGCTTAGCTAACAGGACTCTTCCACTAAAAGAGCAATGGATTAAGGAGTTGGATAAAGGTACAATAGTGATCAACTTATTTATACGTGGGTTTATTTGGATTAGTAGATGATAAAAGTCATAGCCACCCTAAGCGAAGCATATGGCATTGCTTGGCGTTTTAATCGTCAAAATGAACAGGTTGTCTTGGTCCTGGATATCGATGACACTCTTTTATTTGATTCAGTCGATAAGTATAGTGGCGCGCCAAAGCTTACTGAAACTGCAACTCCGGGTGAATTGGCTTATTTAACTGAACAAGAATCTTGCCACGTTCTGATATTAACTGCTCGAGACGAAAAGTATAGACACGAAACCGAGTTGCAGCTCAAAGAGCTTAAAATTCCGTATCATACACTTTTGCATGCGCCTAATAACGAAGTCGTTTCTGGAAAAAAAACATCGACTAAAGGAGCTGTTTTGCATGCTTATCTTCTGGGTGATGGGCGAAAAAAATGGTCTGAAAAGTCAACTATAGTGGTTGTCGATGATTTAGAAAACAATTTGCTTAGTATGCAAGCGTCATTGAGTGCTCGAGAGTTTGAGGGATTGCAGCCCCATTTTTTGAAATACGTGCCTGATTTGCGGGTTTCATTTTTTCCAGATAGATCTTGTGATGTTAATTTTCCGATTAACCTAAAGGGCTATTCTAATCCGGTCAGTTTGGGAGGGGGATCTAATAGTGTTTACCAGGTGACAGCTAAAGATGGGCAACAGCTGGTAATTAAGTACGGTGATAATCGAGACGCGATTAAAGTAGAAATTATTATGAATGCACTTTATCGCGCCTTAGGTGTGCAAGTGCCGGACTCTATGACTTATCGAGCAATTCCACCTGAGTTGGCAAAAGCGATCGGTTTGATAGATGCAGCCGTTATTGTTCAATGCAGTGAAAAACTCACCAGCCTACGACAAGCAACAGATGACGATGTGAGGACTGCTTTCCTCGAACATTTCGTTGTTCAATGCTTATTGGGTAATACCGATAGTGCTAAACGGGATAACTGGATAGTGACGATTAAAGGAGTCGTCTTGGTAGACGCGGGTGCTAATTATTTATTTAAAGCATTAGGTGATAAAAAAGAGAAAGATAATGCAGGAGCGGTTGATGAGTTAGATTCATTTCGAAATCAAGCGGTCAATGGAGTATCAGCTACATGGTTAGAGGGAATAACTAAAGACCGAATTCATCAGCAAGCATTAGCAGTTCTGGCTAAGAGCGAAATGATTGAGAGGATTATTTGGACTTATAGTAAGAAATTAGATCTTTCAGCTGATTTGCAATCATATTTAATTGCGTTGATGGCTAGTCGTCTTGAGAATCTCGCGATGAGAACAGTTGGGATTGATTGCATCAAGCCACCACGTTACCGAGAGGTGGCGGAGCACACAAGTGCGGGTGTATTAACAGTACGACAATCCGATAAGGGTGAGTTAGAAGCATTTTTGGGTAAACGAGTTCGGCATCCGTGGTATGCTTGTTTGGGTGGTAAAAGTGATTCAGAGGATGCTGATTTAGCTCAAACAGCGATTCGGGAAATTAGGGAAGAGTCTAGTGGACAATTAGGCTATACAGAGCGTGAGCTCTCAAAAAGCCCTTTTCAGGATATCTGGACACCGGGTCCCTCGGGGCAATGGAAACTTTACCGTCTGTATGTGGTGTATACTGAAAACTTGTTGTTAGATATTTCGGGCATAACAGATCGAGAGCACACTGATTTTTGTTGGGTTCCACTCCAATCACTTATTTTTGCCGTTGAAAAAAAACAATCAGCCGTAGTAGAAAACCGTCCTACTCTTTGGGTGCAAGTGGATACGCCTTCAGGCTCAGCTAACCTACCTTTAATGCCAGAGTTTGCTAGCCTCATTCAGCTGAGAGACATGCAGGTCTTGTTACAACAATTGGTAGCGACACGGAAATATCCTTGGTTGTCTGGATGTCAAAGCCAACGTGATTTGCACCCATCTGTGACTTTTCAGCCTGAAAATAGGACACGTTCTATTTTTTGTCCAGTAGAGTTTCGTCGTCAAGCGATAACTAGTTTAGTGAATCACTCACGTATTCAGAAGGAGTTAAAAAGAAAACAGGAACCATCAGGTCTTTATCCCCAGGGGTCTTCTTCGGTTGTTCATAACAATGATTTTGTCTCACAAAGCGAGCTACATCTTAGAGTTTTGTTGGGGAAAGATTATAAACCGGGTGACCCGAAAGAAAATATTAGGCAGTTCATTTGGACACATCATAATTCATTAACGGATGAAGAAAAAGAAAAGTTAATTGATTTTTCGACGAAAATGATTAGCAAAGAAAAAAAATATCCAGATAAAATTTTTTTCTATCACAGTTGTCCGGCTGTTATCGGCTATGTTTATCAAATCTACTCAACTATTTACCAAATTTTATATGCCGACCCATGTCGTTTTGTAATGCGTGTTGAAAATGATATGTTTCATCGATTACTCAATATAAATGAATTTATTTCGCATTTTCAAGCCTTATCGGGTCAAAAATATGATAATTACGCTCCCGGTTATATGGAGCTGGCGATTTCAGGTAATTTATTTGTATTTGGTAATCATAATATCCCTTCTAGCTATTCAGTTAGTTACATGATGAATAACGAATCACGGGCCAAAATTGATTTCGAAAAAATGCTAAGTGAGATGTTGATCGGTTTCAATTGCAAATTAACGTTGATTGCTGAGATTAATCAGGCGTTGGCTGAACTAGCTGCATTGAATAAGCAAGGTGTCATGTATCAATTTCCGCTATCACGGCCAGAGGCTGAGAAGTATGCCTACGTCGCAGGTTCTGTTGGTGTGCTTAATCGCCACAGAGAGCTGGATACGTTGGATCCATCACACACTATCAATTATTTAACCAATAAATTGAGTCAAGGCACGCTGACATCAGAGGACTGTGAATATTTGACTCATCTACAAGTACGAGTCATGTTGCCGCCCACATTATCTGTTCGTGATACACAAGTTATTGGCTGGCTACCAGAACCGGACTCGTGTCAATCCATTAAGGTGAGGTTACAGAAGCTGTCTCGGGTTGTCGCCGCATCAATTTTGGTCGATGACGGCTCCGGATTACATAACCAAACAGTTTTGAATAGGCAGATGCGATGGATCTTTCCTCTGACACAACCTTCTGATCAGCGTAAAAAAAATGTTTTTCAAGAGTTAAAAACGTTGGTTGAGCAAAAAGCGTATGATGAATTAAAAGAACGAGTTATAGGTTGCACTTTTTTGGTCCAATATGACGTTTTCGTTTTTCGTAATTCCTATTCTTCTGCGCATATAGGTGAGGGAGCGGAATCACTGCTACTTCTTTTGTTAAGAACTGAGCTGAGTGTTGATCTAACAGCGGCGATCAAAAATATTTATGGAGAGAAATTTTATTTGGATGAGCGCAATGCCATAGCCTTAAATCAAGTTGATTTTAAAATAGTCTGTGAACATATCCCATGGACTGATCAGTTAGATTTTGCCATTTCAAAAATGGCTCGAATATCATGTAAAGATATTTATTTGAAGTTGTTTGATCGAATGAGAGAGGCTAAGCGGGTGGATGCGGATATTCAGGAATTTTTAGTCCATCATATAGCAAGGCTGCCATTAAAAGAAGAGGTGATTAGTCAGGTAATTGACAGGTTAAAAGTATCTCAAGTGGACCTAACGGTGTTTAGTGATGGTGCGGAGTTGTTGTCAGCTATTGATTCTGTATACAGAAAAGATGAAGCATCAAGCCTGATGGATTCTTTTGGTCTAGAAATGGTTGAAAGAGGATATATCACAGAGACTCGTTTGTTGCAGGATTTGACACGTATTCGGTATATAAATACCTATGCCTTGTATTTAAGAAAACTGCTAGATATTGAGGCAAATGATCAAGTTATTGATGCCTATTTGTCGCGTTATGCTTGCTCTTGTCTATTTGATCCAGGTTATTTGCCTTCAGGGATTAGTGCGCTAAATAGGGTGCTTAATCTTCTTTCGAAGTATAAAAAATCCTTTTTGTTGCACTGTAAAGCATTCTCTCTTTGGTCGGCTATGAATTGGACAATGTTTTTCTCCGTATCCGGTCAGAGTCTGCTATGGCGGCATCTGCAGCAGTTGCGTTGTTTTTTTGGGGAAAAATTTTGGGAAAATAAACAAGGGTTTGAAGCTATCAAATCTATTCGCTTGCATTTCTTGTTTGAACAGATAGATTCGAAATATTATGTTGAGTTGCTCGTATTGTATTTGAAACACGACAGAAATGATGATTTGTTATCAACTGAAGTATTGGAAAAGCTATTGTCATCAAATTCACATTTTTCTGGTTTATCTGATATTGTCATCAAAAATAATCGTTTGGTTAATCGGTATAATTACCAAGGAATTATTCGCCTCCTCATAAAACATGAACCCGCTAAATATCTATTGGAATTTATCGAGATTCATATTGATTTAATTACTCGGGGTAGAGATCTATGGACGATTTTTCAGAATAATATAAAACCTTTTTTTTCGAAGACTCCGCTCGAGGTTTCACTGCATGATAGGCTTGAGGATTTTATTATTAAGGTAGCTCAGCTATCGACTGATAGATCTGTCAGTAAAGAAATCAGGTATTATATGGATATCGCGAATTGCAATATAAGTGAGTGTCTGTTGAGTACAAATCTTTTATTGTTGCGAATTAAGGCGATATGGGATTGCTCTGATCTAACATTAGGAAATCGCTATGATTTGCTTAATATAGGCGTTAAGTTTCGTTTAAGTAGAGAAAAAGTGTTGTGCTTAATTACAGATAAAGCGGAGTTGGTAAATCCGGATGTGCATGCAATGGATCTATTAATGCAGGATTTTCGCACTCAACGGTTTTCGCTATGTACCTCATGCTTAGCGACGATGGAAGATGATTTTTTAACGTTATTGTTCTTAACAGGTGTTAGGTCTAGCTTGCCACGTACTAACGATTATAATCACACTTCAAAGTGTCGCTTCGAAAAGCTCTTGGTGTTTTCATCCAAAATGTCGCTAGTTTTTAAAGAAGCGTTCTTATATTGGATTCAAGATAGGAAACATGAACCAGATTTCGTTTTGACTGCCATGTTGAATCTTTACAGTGAGGCCTTAAAACAACGAATTCCCTATCGTGATCGCAATAATGTACTTAAACTTAATCTATTTTATCGAAACACATGCCTTCAGATAAAGGCGATTCGTTCCTATTTGGCTTCTAGAGAGAATGGTGTTGGGTTATCACGCGCTCAAGTGGCCCTCCTTAAGCAGGGGACACTTGCTGAAGTGCTGTCGGGCTTTGAAAGTGCATGCAATCACTTAAATAGGCGTTCTCAGCAAGTTGAAGAAAATGAAATAGGCGGAGGTAGTTCGGCTTCTTGTCAGCGTGTAATTTAGTGGTTCTCTCTTTTTGCTTGCAATGACGATGGCTTGCATTTGACTTATCTTGGTGTGTCATTGCGAAAAGGTCAGTGGAGAATAATGACTTTAGTTTAAGCTATTGCAATAAATAAGAGAGGGTATTTCGATAAATAGTGTAACAGCTTTCAATGTCTGCTATGGCAACCGCTTCATTGACTTGATGTGCTGTTGTGTTAAGTAATCCAAAGTCTACAACTTCGCAGCCTAATTTGGCAAAAAAACGGCTGTCAGATGTGCCACCGCTTGTGCTTAACTCCGGTTGAATGCCAGTGTATTCTTTAATGACCGTTGATAAAGCGGCAACAAGTTTCCCATCACGACACAAAAAGGGTTCTGCACCGGAGGTCCATTTTGTTTCATAGGGCAGTGGGCCTTCATCCAAAATAGCATGTACGCGGTTAATTAAATCGTCCGTGCTGTGACAGGGCGCATAACGAAAATTGCATTGAGTGGTTAATACGCCAGGAATGACATTACTTGCACCTGTTCCAGATTGAATAGCGTAAAATTGCAGACTCGAGGGTTGAAACTCCTTATAACCATTGTCCCAAACTTCGTTAGCTAATTTATCGATTGTTCGTATGGCTAGGTGGATTGGGTTCATAGCTAGATGGGGGTAAGCAATGTGGCCTTGTTCTCCTTGAAATGTAATTGTTGCATGCAAGGAACCACGGCGGCCAATTTTGATGGTATCACCGAGTTTGTTAACGGAAGTTGGCTCACCGGTGATGCAGTAATCCACTTTTATACCTTGTTCTTGTATCCATTCAACGACTTTGACCATACCATTTTTAGCAGGTCCTTCTTCATCGCTCGTGGCAGCAAACGCAATTGTTCCTGGATGATTAGGATTTTCACGGCAATAATCAATGGCAGCTTGTGCCATTGCTGCAAGTGCTGCTTTCATATCACTGGCTCCACGACCATAAAGTACGCCTTCTTTTTCAGTGGGTGTAAACGGATTGGTATTCCAATCTTTAAGTGGGCCAGGAGGAACGACATCGGTGTGTCCTTGAAAAACAATGAATGGCGAGCCACTGCCATGGGTGGCCCATAGATTTTCTGTGTTATGAAAAGGCAGCGGAGTCACGATGAAATTGGCATTGGATAACTTAGAGGTCAGTATGGCTTGACAGCCGTTGTCGTTCGGAGTGACAGACTGGCAGGCAATTAGGGCTTCGGCTAATTTCAGGGCTTTTGTACTCATGGTTAGTTGTTCTCACGCAAAATGTCGTTGATGCTGGTTTTTGAACGGGTTTTTTCGTCCACAGTCTTAACAATAATAGCAGCTGCGCGAGAATATAAGCCATCGACGGAGGGGAGTGAGCCTGGAATGACTACGGAGCCAGCCGGGACACGGCCGTAATGAATTTTTTTAGTTTGACGATCATAGATAGGTGTGCTTTGACTGATAAAAACGCCCATCGCAATGACGCTCCCTTTTTCAACGATCACACCCTCAACAATTTCAGAACGCGCACCAATAAAACAGTCGTCTTCAATGATGGTTGGATGTGCTTGTAGTGGTTCCAAAACGCCACCGATGCCCGCTCCCCCAGAAAGATGAACTCGTTTCCCAATTTGTGCACAAGAGCCAACCGTTGCCCAAGTATCAATTAACGTATCTTCATCGATATAAGCTCCGATATTGACATAACAAGGCATAAGAATCGCATTATTTCCAATAAAACAACCGTGACGAACGGTTGCTTGAGGCACTATTCGAGCTCCTTGTTTTTTAAAATCGTCTTCTGTGTAGTCGGCATACTTTAAAGGAATTTTATCGTAGTAGGAGACTCCTCCGATCGGGATGACTTGATTTGGATTAAGGCGAAAAGAGAGCAAAATCGCTTTTTTTGCCCAGGTGTTAATTTGCCAACCATTTTTGCTGGGTTCAGCTATGCGTAGTGTTCCCTGATTCAGCATTTCTAGTGTATTATGCACGGCTTTTCGAAGTTCATTCGTCGGTGTGAGGTTTGGGAGTTGATCGAAGGCATCAGTAATTAATTCGCTGTTCATGGTAAACCTGTGATTGTTAAATGAGTAGCAATGCCTAACAGTCTTTTAGATTTGCTTTGAATTGCTATGAAATGAGAGTTTAGTTTGCGCAAGTTTTAGGGGAACTGCAAGCCGGATTCAGGACTTGACGTCAGTAGTGTGTCTCAGTATGATTCTTTTTTCGACCGGTTAGGTTCGATTTCGGGGTATAGCGCAGTCTGGTAGCGCGCCTGCTTTGGGAGCAGGATGTCGGGGGTTCGAATCCCTCTACCCCGACCACTACTGTGCGCCTGTAGCTCATCCGGATAGAGCATCGGCCTTCTAAGCCGAGGGTAGTAGGTTCGAGTCCTGCCAGGCGCGCCACATCATGTGGTCGAGTATGTTTTGTTATGGTGGGCGTAGCTCAGTTGGTAGAGCCCTGGATTGTGATTCCAGTTGTCGCGGGTTCGAGCCCCGTCGCTCACCCCACCCCTTTTCTTATTTGCCCGAGTTTGAATACTTGTCCCCAATATCTGTGGATAACGTTGTGCACAGCAGCTCAGTAAGGTCTCTAACTAGTTGATCTTTAATTTTATTTTAAACATGGTCAGAAAATGAAGTGGTCATCGTAACGCTGTAAAAATTCTGGTATGATCATTTTTTTTGTTGTTGATAGATTCCAAGGAATTCCATGAGTCAGTATAAAGACACACTTAATTTGCCCCAAACAGCCTTTCCCATGAAAGCTAATTTGCCCAGTCGTGAGCCTGATATTCTACAGTACTGGACGAATATTAAGCTCTATCAGCGTATGCGAGAAGAGCGGAAGGATGGACCAAGTTATATCCTGCATGATGGGCCGCCTTATGCGAGCGGGCGTCCGCACATGGGCACTGCTATGAATAAAACGATTAAAGATATCATTGCTAAGTCACGTGGTTTTTCAGGTTACAATGCGCCATTTGTTCCAGGGTGGGATTGCCATGGATTACCCATTGAGCTTCAAGTTGAGCAAAAGCTGGGTAAGCCAGGTGTTAAGTTGACTGAGGGAGAGTTTCGAAAAGCATGTCGTGAGTTTGCACAAAAGCAAGTGGCTATTCAGCGTGAAGATTTTCAGCGTTTGGGTGTATTGGCAGATTGGGAAAATCCGTATTTAACGATGGATTATCAGTATGAAGCGGACTCGATTCGTGCCTTGGCGATGATCGTTGAAAAAGGTTATTTACAGCGTGGTTTTAAGCCGGTGCATTGGTGCTGTGCTTGTGGCTCGGCATTAGCTGAAGCAGAAGTGGAGTATGCAGATAAAACTTCGCCGGCGATTGATGTCGCATTTTCTGTTGTGGATGTGAACAATTTTTCACAGCGTTTATCATTGGATCCATTAAGCGCTCCTGTTTGGTTGCCTATTTGGACGACAACACCTTGGACTCTACCTGCTAATCAAGGAGTTTGTTTACATCCGGAGTTGATGTATGTTTTGGTTTCTATTTCGAATAAGTTTTTGGTTGTCGCAAAAGATTTGTTGAAGTCTGTTTTTTTTCGTTATGAGATTGAAGAATATACCGTGTGGCAGGAATTTAAAGGAGCTGATTTAGCGGGGTTGGTTTTGCAGCATCCGCTACAGAATCGCCAGGTTTCAGTCATTATGGGCGATCATGTGACTACGGATGCCGGCACGGGTTTGGTACATACGGCACCTTCGCATGGTGTAGATGATTACATCGTGGGTTTGCGTGAAGGGTTGCCCGTCGTGACATTGGTTGACTCTAATGGTCTGTATACCAATGATGTGCCGGATTTTTCAGGTATTCATGTTTATAAGGCCAATGAGCCGATTATCGAAAAGCTCAAAGAAAAAGGCGTTTTGTTAAAACAGGAACTGTTGCAACACAGTTATCCGCATTGTTGGCGTCATAAAACGCCCTTGATTTTCAGAGCAACACCACAGTGGTTTATGGGTATGGATGAGCATAATTTGCGGGATCATGCGTGCAGAGAAATTAAAGCATCGCGATGGATACCAGCGTGGGGTGAGAAACGAATTGAGGCGATGGTCGCAGGACGTCCAGATTGGTGTGTATCGAGGCAACGCTTTTGGGGGACACCCATTGCGATTTTTGTCGACAAGAAAACATATTTGCCACATCCAGATACACCGCGTTTAATGGAAGAAGTCGCTAAAGCAGTTGAAAAATCAGGGATTCAGGCCTGGTATGACATGAATGCGACTGCCTTATTGGGAAATGATGCAGAAAATTATGAGAAAATTACAGATGTGATGGACGTATGGTTTGATTCTGGTGTCAGTCATTATACGGTTTTGCAGAAACGCGATAAATTGCATGTGCCAGCAGATTTATATTTTGAAGGTTCTGATCAGCATCGAGGTTGGTTTCAGTCGTCACTCTTAACTTCTGTAGCCATGTGCGGGGTTGCGCCGTTTAAAACGGTATTAACACATGGATATGTCGTTGATGGTAAAGGTCGTAAGATGTCCAAGTCTTTGGGCAACGGTATGTTTCCAGCTGATGTGGTTAAGAAATGGGGAGCGGATGTTTTGCGGTTATGGGCCGCTTCGATGGATCATACCGATGATTTGAGTGTTTCGGATGAGATTTTAGAGCGGATAGGTGATGCGTATCGTCGCATTCGCAATACGGTTCGGTTTTTACTCGGTAATGTGGGTGAGTTCGTTGCCGTAGCTTTGGATGAATTGGTGGCCATTGATTTTTGGGTGTTGCAACAAACTAAAGCGATGCATGAGCAGGTCATTGAAGCCTATGAATCTTTTCAACTCCAACGCATTTATCAGTTACTACATAATTTTTGTTCGGTGACTTTGGGTAGCTTTTATTTAGATATTTTGAAAGATCGTTTATATACGGCATCTAAATTTGGAATCGCTAGGCGCTCTGCACAAACAGCGATATCAATTGTGCTCGATTATTTGGTTACGTGGCTTGCTCCTGTTTTAAGTTTTACAGCAGAAGAAATTTGGCAGGTAATGCCAAGAAAACGAGCAGATTCTGTTTTCCTAACGCACTGGCCGACAGGTTGTGATGGATTACCATCAGAAAAAACCCCTATGAACTGGAATCGATTGATGGAGTTGCGTGATGGTGTGAACAAGGCATTAGAAATCATTCGAACAAAGGGCACGATTGGATCTGGTTTAGATGCCTGGGTGACACTTTATGTGCATGATTTGGATTATGAGTTGCTTCATGCGTTAGGAGAGGAGCTTCGTTTTTTGTTAATTACCTCTCAAGCATCGGTTGCTAAATGGACGGATAAATCGAAATCAGCAGTTGTTGTGTCAGCTGATTTGGCGGTAGGAATAGAGGTGATCAAAACAGAAAAATGCGAGCGTTGTTGGCAGCGACGTCCAGATCAAGGGGAGAGCGCTGATCATCCGAGTTTGTGTGGACGATGTGTTGTGAATATATCGAGCCCAGTAGGGGAGGCGCGTTGCTTTGTTTAAGGAGAAAAAATGAATGAGGTAAAAAAACGGTGGCCATGGTTATTGTTAGGTGTCGTTATTATGTTCTTAGACTGGCTGAGTAAGCAATGGATCGTTGCTCATGCAGTTTTGGGGCAAGGAATACGAGTGACGTCGTTTTTTAATTTGCAGCTTGTGTATAACCGAGGTATGGCGTTTGGGTTTCTAAATCAGCATACCGGTTGGCAAGTGATCCTATTGTCTATTCTAGCTTGGATTGTTTGTCTGTTTTTATTGGTTTGGATGTTTACAGCCGAAAAGCCATCAAGATTTTTTTTGGCAGCATTACCTTTGATTATGGGTGGAGCGATTGGTAATGCACTGGATAGAGTGAAGAACGCACGAGTAACTGACTTTTTGGATTTCCATCTTGTCGGTTGGCATTTCTGGACATTCAATATAGCGGATTTAGCAATTACGATAGGTGTTATATGTTTACTGATCGATTGGATTTTTTTTAGAGATAGGCAACGGATCTGAATACAATTCTCCATTGTTTCATAATAATCATGAGCCGTTTTTTTAAAGTCACTCTTTTTTTCTGTATTAGGACTTACGCATTGACAAAAATATGAGATTTTGTATTTACTAAAATATATTGCCGTATCGTGGTGGCAACAAGCCGCTTAATAACTGACAAAAAATTTATGCTTCCAAACTGAAGTGGTAACCCAAAATAACTTATTCCAAGTGATATCTCTATTTTGGATTAAAACATGGGATAAATCTCTTCTTAATTCAAGATAATGACTATATACTCGCCTAAAAAACATAAGGTGGTATAAAATGCCAGAAAGCGCTCCTCAGGCTCATCTCGAAAATCCAAAAAAATGCCCATCAAAAATAATCCCTTATCAAACCATCTGTGCGATAGGTCATTATATTGTTCCTAGAAGTAAGTTTTTTGATGAACTTACATTCTGGAAGGCAGTAGGCATCAATCAAAAACAAAGACTGAAAGCTATGATGTCTGCCTTAAATGTTAATATAACAAAACCAATCGCAGCTTCAGCTGATTATTTAGAAGCAGCTGCGCTTTGCGAAGTTTCAGATGAAGACGTTGCCCCTTTGAATAGCTCTCAAGCAGATATCCAAGAATTTTTACAAAAAAGAAGAGATCAGCTCCTGGCTATACTCAATACCAATCCCATCTTCACAGCTTGGCAACAGATTTCAAGTGTGACAACCCTAAGCATTTTCTATCAAGCCTCGCTGCTTGCTGCGATTCTTCAAAAAAAACCTACCCTAAGTGGGCTATTAAAGAACATAACTATCACAGATTCTAGCTCTCATACTCAGCAGGCAACAACTCCTGTTTCTGTGGAACTTCACAATGGTCTAGCTTATACCCAACTCATTCAAGATAGTGATTTAATTACAACTGCATCAGGTTTTCTTAATTATATAGAACGAATTGACTTTCTTATGATGAATTCCAATGATCATACTGTTTTGATGTTGCCACCTGGCCACCATGCAGGAGTTCCGCAAGAAGGTGTCTTTGGTGCCGCAGGATTTTGCTGGGCTTATGCTCCAATGGTCCCAGCCTTGAATCATAAGAAACCTGTTTTTGTGATTGATGTGGATATCAATTCGGCCAACGGATTCGGCGTTGACGAGCATGGTCAACGGGTACCCATGCCACACCACGGTGAAGATCGTGACAATTTTTATCTGGCAGAAGTGGCTGCCAATGGTGTCTATCCACTGGTACATGAATACCGAATTGATCCAAAATCGCCATTCTATAATAAATTTTATTCAAAAACTGATCGCTGCTACCGAGTTGATGCGTCATTTTGTGGGAAAAAACCTCAAAGAAATCAAGATCGCAACAATGCACGTGAACAATTTATAAAACATGTGATGGATCTATTGGAAAAATTAGAACAAGGCAGCCTTGTTGTGTTATCCATGGGTATGGATTCTATTTATGGTGACCCATTCTCAACCTATGAACACAATAATGTTAAATATTTTAGCTCACTTTGGTCAAAAGATATTTTTATCGAGTTTATTACTGACGTACAGACCATTTGCTGTAGTAAACAATTGAAATTGCTTACAACCACAGAAGGTGGTTACAATGTAGAGACGCTCAAATATGTTAGTACAAAACTCTATGGACAAAACCAGTTTAATGATGCAGCTTCTGCCGCAAATGAAATCCAACAAGCCCAGCAACAACCCCAAGGAGCCTCTATGCCTTCATCATCCCATAGCTCATCAAGCTCATCTGATTTATCTCACCTCGAGCGTGATATTCAGTATTATTCGACTATAAGCAAAAGAGAAAACTTTTTTCTACCCCGTGGTGATTTTTTCCAAGAGCTCGCGCGCTGGCCAGCACATGACACCGACCAAAATGAAAGAATTACAACGATGATAGCTGCCCTAAATATTCCTAAACAATATCGAGTCAGAAGTTCACAATACTATGCAACAGCCGCTGAGCTTTGCGCTGTGACCAAAGAGGAGGTAGAACCCCTGCTAGAGGATGCACCCGATAAAATACAGGAATACTTACAAGACAAAACAGCCCTTCTCTTAGACATAATCGATACGCATCCTATCTTCAAAGCTTGGCAACAAAGCTCAAACAAAAAAACCATGTGCTTTCTCTTTCAAGCATCTTTGCTCGCGGCAATGCTTCAAAGAATGCCTTCACTTGCTGACTCGCTCAAGAATTTTACTATCCGAGTACTTCAGTCAATTGGAGAAAATCTGGAGATGGAAGTTTTAACTCAACTAGATAATGGATTGGCTTCTACGACTTTCACAGCGAATAATTTGGTCACGACGGCATCAAGCTTTTTGCATATGATAGAAAGATTTGATTTAGCTACAACTATAGATCTAAGCACAAATCCTATTTTAATAGTTCCACCAACCTACCATACCAGCCAAACAACAATAAGCTGGCCACATCCTGAGAAAAATCTACTTGGGAGTGACGACAAACTCGCGACTGTTCTTACGACTACCAATCACGAAATTCCCGAGTCTCTTGAAATTCGAAAATTATGGATACCGACAGAAAGGCAAAAACTTTTTGAACAAGTGAACACGCTTGATTCACTTCATAAAGGTGCCATTGTTGTATTACCGCTGGATATGAGTTCTATCCCTAAACATTCTTCTGCAAAATTTAATACTCTATGGGATAAAACGGGATTTTTACGTTTAATTAAGGGTATACAAACGAAATGCCTTGAGAAGAAGCTTTTTTTGATCACAACCATTGAAGGCGGTGACAATCTTAACACGCTAACAACAGTTTTTAAAAAGTTATATCGACAAGCTTCAGCAGAGGAGGATGAATCGACTGAATCTGAAGGGCATGAAGCTCAACCAAAAATCCCTGAGTTTGAATTAAACTATGATCCTGCAAAGCAACAGCTATGTGTTATTTTAAGTGATCTCGATACATTAGCACTTACCGGACATTTTAAGATTTTTTCAGGACAAGAAAATGGGACACTCAAAGAAAAAACTCAGTGTTTTCAAATATGGTCACAAGCCTGGACTGGCATTTTAAACAAGGCAAAAGAATTATTAAAAGCTGGCAATTTTAAAGAGCTTCGGGTGGAATCAGCAGATAAAAACGCTATAGACTTAAAAAAAGAAGTGGGGGATAATTTTGCAGCGCTTAAAAATCCATTTTCCATTAAGAAAGATCCATTCGGACGTGAAAAACCTAAGCCAACCAAGGAACACACTGATTTTAGTAATATGCGCAAATCTTTTCGGGAATCAATCCATGAAATATATACAATCATTCAACTAAAACAGGGAGTCCCTTCTATGCCTTCAAACTCTTCAAACGGGTCAAATTCATTTGCTTCACCTGCGCAACAGCCTGCTCGACCTCCAGCTCAAGTTCAAACGCCAAAACCTACTGCTTCTCAAAGCGCTAACAGTTCAGTTTCATCATCAGCAGCATCTTCCAAACCTGTCCAGATGCCAGCAAGCCAAGGGAGTCGGCCTCTACTAACAACTGGGCTTTCACTAGATGCTCGTAAAAAACTTACTTTAAGTCAAAGTGGTCCTGTTTCTACTGGTTCTGGCTCTAGCTCTTCTGCTTCAGTTAGTTCTTCTAGTTTTGCTAGTTCCTCTGGTTATACTCGTTCTTTGAGTTCTGCGGCCAGCTCAAAGGCACAGGCTAGCGCAGCTGGAGCGGGTGCAGCTGCAAATCAGCCAGCACAACGCCCTTTTCAAGCTCAAGCGCAAAGAACCATGGCTTTTCAAGCTGCTCCTGATGCCGCAAGCAAGACAATCGCATCATTTGCAGCATCTCACAATCCTCCCCTGCCACCCCAAGAGCCTCATCAAGCATCGCTGCATACCTTTGATGAAGTGTTTGCTGTGAGGAATCCTCAAGGTCAACCACGTGCTGCTGCTTCTTCTAGTTTTGAGAGTTCATCTGGTTATACTGGTTCTTTGAGTTCTGCGGCCAGCTCAAAGGCACACGCTAGCGCAGTTGTACCCGCTGCAGCTGCAGCTGCATCAAAGCAAACTCAACCATTAGATCCAAACACACTTCAGAGCATACTTTCAGAAGCAAAAAAAATCAGTGTTCAGAAAAAAGCTGCAGCTGCTGAAAAAAGGCGCGAAACCATAGAAGCACTAAAAATGCAATTACCTGCAAATGTAAAAAGAAGAGTTGACGAAATGACCGCAACGGATGATCAAATCTTACAAATTCAACAAGCATTAGCAAAGCGACAAAAAGAAATCTATAAACAAGCTGAAGAAGACGAGCGTCCAGTAGTGGCGCGTGCAATAAGGGAAGCCGAAGAGGCGGAAGCAAGAGAAACGCGGGAAGAAGATGAGCGACTGAAGACTTTAGCGCGGAATGCACTTGAAAAACAGCTTGCAGATCAGCTTGCAGGACAGAAAGCACAACTTGAAGCACAACATCAAAAAGCGCTTGATGCACAACTTAAGTTGCTTGAAGCGAGCTTCAGCCAAGTAGCTAGTCCACCAACACCCCCAAAAGCAAATAGCAGTTCAGCACTATTTGGTGGTGGATCACAGGGGCTGCCGCAGTCTCCTAGACTGCCTGCAGCATCAGCGGATGGAAGTCAGAGTAACCAAAGCCCTTCTCGTTGAAAGATCGATGAATCCTTCACCTTACGCAAGTAAGGTGAAGCAAAAGATTTTTTAGTTTTTATAAACTCCAATACATATCCGGTTTAAAGCGATCGCCGTACGTGCGCGCTAGCTGACTTCAAATAAATCGTCCACAGTTTCTTTTTTTAAAAGGACAAGTGTGCGCCTAGCTCGTGATAGATTTACCCTGTATTTGTCGGCGTGGTCAAATCGATATTTAGTTCGAAGACGGAGTATTGAATAGCTGGTATGAAGCGGATCAAGTTTACGATGGTACGGGTGCGCCCAAAGTCTTTAGTGATTTTGCAATCATCACTTGCCCTGAAATTCGGTAAGTTTTTAAATTACCATTACGCCAATGCGAAGATTTTATTGACTCACTAACTCCTGCTTATTTTGGCCAGCAACTATTCGGCTCATGGCTTTGATCTGTTAGCACCAACTCGTTACAGTTGCCATCGTGTTCTGTCCTAGCAGACCAGCTGGTTTTAGAACCTTCTTGGATGATTTCGTAGTGATAATAACGATCGTCGTTTGGCTTATTGCCGTCTATTTGCCAAGCGAGTAAGTGAGTTTCAGCAGCCAATCGGTGTAGGTAGTTGCTTTGGAAGCTTAAGCTGGGTAAAAAAATAGTGAGTAAAATACTCATAATTCCTATGGTTACGACTAACTCCAGTAATGTAAAGCCTTTTTCTTTCATGGTGAGATGTTACAAGATACAGTTCATAAAATAACCCCGTTATTCGGCATGAGTTTTGAAATTCAAGCCTAAAACAGATGCAAAGTGCATTATCATGTTAAATGGATCAATGGGTTAACGATGAAACCCTGCTTTAGCGGTGAGGGAAAACTCAGTTCCATGCGTAATATTTAATCTAAGAATCGTAAAATCAAGGGCTTGCCTTTTGATAAAAAATCAGTATGATTGCGTATCAATTCGATGATCATCGAGTTATTTGGGTCGTTAGCTCAGTTGGTAGAGCAGTGGACTTTTAATCCATTGGTCATAGGTTCAAATCCTATACGACCCACTTCCTAAGCCTATTTTTTCTTTTTTTGACGCGCTAAGTTTATGAAAAATTGGCTAAAGAAAGTTAATTGCTAAAAACAGTCCTCAGTAGATTCATTGAGCTCTCCCAGGCGCGTTTGCAACTTGTTGGGTTGTATTTTCGGCCTAACTCAGGAGCAATTTTTTCGGCCTGAGGATCGGTAAAGGCATGCTGTGTTTCACTGTAAAAGTGTGCCTGCCAATCAATGCCATAGCTATCTAATTCCTGTGCTAATCCGGGAAATGAGTTGAAGGGTACTTGTGGGTCGTTGTAGCCATGCAAAATTAAAACTGAGCTAGTCATCTGACATTCGAGTTTGGGTTTTTCAAAAGAGCCATGGATGCTGATTGCTGCCTTAATAGGGGAGCCCGTTCTGGCTAAATCTAGGGCGCATAGGCCTCCAAAACAGTAACCCATCATGGCGATATTCTTCGTGTCAACAAAATCCAGTGATTGGACCCATTCATAGGTGTCCAACAGACGTTGGCGGCATAATACCCGATTAGTGGACACGGGAGTATATAATGCCAGGCAACCCTCCAGGTCAGAGGCTGTTTTCCCCTCGCCATACATATCGATGGCAATCCCTGTATAGCCTTGTTGGGCGATTTTTTTTGCTTGCTGAACATAGTGATCTGTCTTGCCTTCGAAGGCATGGGCAATTAGGACGGTTGGTTTTTTGCCGGGTACACGGTTATCGTAACAAATTGTGCCCTCGCAGTTCGCGCCAGCCGCAGAATATTGGATTACTTCTTGGTGCATGGTAACCTCCTGGTTTAAGTGCGTAGTTTAACGGGGATCGTGTGGATATCAAGGGTAACCGAAATTTAACAGACTCACCGTGTGTGGGTATTTGCAGTGCCACCGCTTTGGGTGATGAAATTTGTATAGGTTGTCATCGAACATTTGATGAAGTGCGTCTGTGGAATACATTGTTAGATGAAGAAAAAGTGCGGATCAATAAACGGCTGCAAGGAAGGATAGATGATTAGTATCACAGCCCTTCAAGAACAGTTAAAAGATATAGCATTAAGAGTCGCCGCTGCTCAGGGATATCTGGATTACGAGCCAAAAAAAAGAAGGCTAGCTGAACTTGCATTAATGTTAAATGACACGGAACTCTGGAATGACCCAGAAAAGGCGCGTCAGATTAATCAAGAGCAGGCGGTATTGGATAAAATCGTTAAACAGTTAAATGATTTGCAGCAATCGTATATTGACCTCTCTGAAATGATGACGTGGTTAAAAGCAGATCCTACAGAAGCGTTATCGCAAGAAATTGAAATAGAGATAGAGCGAGTGATTCAAATATTAGAAGATCTCGAATTCCAACGTATGTTTTCGGGTGAACAAGATACGTTTCCTGCCTATCTAGAAATTCAATCCGGTTCGGGTGGAACAGAAGCGCAGGATTGGGCAGAGATGTTGTTGCGTATGTATTTGCGCTGGGGGGAGTCACACGGTCAAAATCCAGAGGTGATTGAGCTATCCGCAGGAGAGGTCGCTGGTATTAAAAGTGCGACCGTCTATTTCAAGGGGGAGAATGCTTATGGTTGGTTGCGAACAGAAACCGGAGTGCATCGTCTGGTGAGAAAATCACCTTTTGACTCAGGCAATCGACGCCATACCTCTTTTGCTTCTGTTTTTGTATCGGCTGAAGTCGATGATAAGATAGAAATTGAAATTAATCCCGCAGATTTGCGGGTAGATACCTATCGTTCCAGTGGTGCCGGTGGTCAACACGTGAATAAAACAGATTCTGCAGTAAGACTCACTCATGAGCCAACAGGAACAGTCGTTCAGTGTCAGAGCGATCGGTCCCAACATAAAAATAAAGCACAAGCGATGAAGCTATTGCGGGCAAAGCTCTATGAATTGGCGATGCAAGAAAAACGCAGCGCCCAAGATATTCTGGAGCAAGGAAAGTCAGATATTAGTTGGGGGAATCAAATACGGTCGTATGTTCTGGATACATCACGGATTAAGGATTTGCGTACGGGCGTAGAGACAGCCAATACGCAGGCAGTATTAGACGGTGGTATCGATTTGTTTCTGATTTCATCCCTGAAACAGTTGTCGGATAAGACAAACACGAAATAATAATACTGAGCTTCGCGGATCTGAAATCTGATGATTACATGCCTACATAATTGGGGCCATCTCCACCTTCAGGGACAGTCCATTGAATATTTTGATGGGGGTCCCTGATATCGCAGCTTTTACAATGAATGCAGTTTTGTGAATTGATTTGTAGTCGGTAATGGCCATTGGTTTCAATATACTCATAAACATTGGCAGGGCAATAATATTGCTCAGGTCCAGAGTAGTTCGGCCAATTAGACTCCATAGGGAGTTCTGGATTTCTCAAAGTTAAATGCGGGGGTTGGTTTTCTCGATGATGTGTATGGCTCAATGCAACTAAGTTTAACAAGGGGAGTGTGGTGTCGGTTTTAAACCCTTGTTTTTTTTGTTCAGGTGGGCGAGTGATTTTTAATTTTTGATAATCCGATTGGTTCGCTTTCAATGTCCAGGGGGCTTTTCCACGAAAAATGACTTGATCGATAGCGCTAACTAGCATGCCGACCATTGTCCCGTATTTAAATGCGGGATAAATATTTCGACCTCGATAAAGTGCTTCTCCCGTTTTGGATTCCTTGATTATCCGCGTTAATTGTTCACTTTCCTTGTTTAAGTAAGCATCGGCTGCAATAATTCCGCTGCGCATTGCATGATGAATGCCTTTGATTTCAGCCGTATTGACAAAACCAGCACTGCAGCCAATTAAAGAACCTCCAGGAAAATGACATTCAGGAATCGATTGCCAGCCACCCTCATTGATCGCTCGAGCCCCATAGCCGATACACTCACCCCCTTCAAGTAGTGGAGCGATAGAAGGATGAGATTTGTACTGCTGTAGCAGGAGATAGGGATCTAGTCGTGGATTAGGGCAATTAAGCGCTATAATTAAGCCTATAATTAATTGATTATTGTCTGCGTGATAAACAAAGCCACCACCATAGGTGTTATTTGGAATGGGCCAACCAATCGAATGTTGAACGTGGCCTGGTTGATGCTTTTCTGAGTGGATGCGCCATTTTTCTTTGATGCCTATCCCATAATGTTGCGGTGCACAGTTTTTTCGTAGGGAAAAATGCGAAATAATGGCTTCTGCAGTAGATCCACGGGCACCTTCGGCAACAAAAACATGTTTTGCTTGAATATGCAGACTGCTTTCGTATCGGTCCGAGGGTTTGCCATTTTTATCTAATCCCATGGCTCGTGTTTGAACGCCAATCACTGCTGTTTTTTCTTTGTTGTACAGTGCTTCTGCAATCGCAAAACCAGGAAAAATAGCAACACCTAGCTCTTCTGCTTGCTTTGCCAGCCATTGGCACAGTTCACCTAGACTAATGATATAACAGTGTTTGCTTTTCTGGGCCGGTAAAATAGGGACTTTTCGAGAAGATTTTTTTTTGTAGTGTTGCAAGCTTTCTTCAGTGACCATTTGTGTCACGGGGGCGTTTCGTTCTTTCCAGTTAGGAATGAGTTCATTCAAGACTTCGGGGTTAAAAATGGCACCTGATAAAATATGCGCACCGACTTGAGCGCCTTTTTCAAAAACAGCAATCGTTAATGCTGGATTTTTTTGTTTGAGACGAATTGCACTACTTAACCCAGCAGGACCCGCCCCGATAATAATGGTGTCAAAAGTCAGTATTTCTGCTTCACGCATATGGAATCCTATTTTGAATTAATCAGAAATTTCACGCGATTAATGTCGCCATTTTGTGATATCTCTATTCTTGGTTTTGCCTTAATGTAGATTTTACAAATTTCCTACAAAAGCGCTAGATCAAAATGAGGACACGTTCTAGTTAAGAGCGTTAGTTGTCGATAATTTTTTAAAACAGACATCCTGTGGCAGGATATTATTTTCTAGAATAAAAGTAGAGACAAAGTAAAAGCCATCGGGGCAGGGGGATATCCACTCTATGATAGGGTAATCCCCCCTAAAAACAAGTGATGTTAAACGAGCGACCCAACATGGCTATTGGGGGTATATCTCCAAAACACATGGTGGCACTAGTGAACTAAACCTCTATTTTCAACTTCGGTTATAAATGGGGGGATCACCATAGATCATCACCATCAAGTTTAATAATTATACGGTGGTGAAAGTTCAGGAGTGGTGTAAAGTACACACTGTTATGGATAATAAGTAGAAGTTTATTATGTAAGCGCACTCATTGGTTAAAAAAAGCGAAATGGGTCCTCCAGTTGCTGGCGGTGGCGGTCGTCAGTAAGGCTGCTATGGGATAGAGAATAATCTGAAGGAGATCGGATAACGCTGTGCTTTGTAATTAAGCATGTTGACCTTTTTTTTGATTAAGTTCAATATCGTTCGAAAGTTAAGCAGAGGAAGCATGCTGTATGAAAATACTGGTCGCCGTTAAGCGCGTTATCGATTATCGGGTAAAGGTTCGATTAAAAACAGACAATAGTGGGATAGAGACTCAATCGGTTAAGCAATCGATGAATCCCTTTGATGAAATTGCATTAGAAGAAGCGTTAAAGCTGCAAGAAGCGGGCTTTGCCTTAGAAGTAATTGCAATAACCTGTGGGGATAAAGCGTCACAGGAAGTTTTGAGAACAGCCTTAGCCATGGGTGCGGCTCGTGCGATTCATGTTCAATCTGACAATCTATTAGCACCGGCAGCAGTGGCTGCAGCATTAGCGGAGGTAGTCAAAAAAGAATTTGCAGACTTGGTTTTATTAGGTAAGCAAGCGATTGATAATGATTGTAATCAGGTCGGACAGATGTTGGCTGGTTATTTGGCATGGCCTCAAGCCACCTGTGCGTCAAAAATTGAATTTAAACAAGCTGAAAAGCGACTGATAGTCACACGTGAAATAGACAGTGGGTTGCAAAAAATTGATGTCGCACTACCCGCTATCGTAACGACGGATTTGCGTTTGAATACACCGCGTTTTGTTAGTTTGCCAAATATGATCAAAGCTAAAACTAAACCCATTGATGTATTATCGTTGAGTGATTTAGGTGTTGAACCAAAATCAGTGATTCGTCATGTTAAGTATGAAATACCAGCGCAGCGTCAAGCCGGTAAGCGGGTAAAAAATTTGCAAGAAATTATCGATGTATTAAATAAGGAGGTTAACGGATGAAAGTATTAGTCGTTGCCGAGTTAAATGGCAAAAAAATGAGTATGGCGACGCGTTGTGCGATTACAGCGGCTAAGCAAATAGGAGAGGTCACTTGTTTAATTGTGGAAGAATCCTATCAGCATCGTTTGGCAGAACCCTGGGCTGAATTAATTGTGGCTCATGCGATTGGATTTACGCATGTGATAATGGGTGCATCAAGTTTTAGTAAAAATGTATTGCCACGAGCTGCTGCATTGGTAAAAGCAGAGCCTATTTCAGATGTCATTAAAATAAATTCGCCAACGCAATTTATGCGGCCCATTTATGCAGGTGATATTTTAGAAACAGTGGAGTCTGAACAGCCCTGTTTATTTTTGACAATTCGACCGACAGCCTTTGAAGAAGCAGAGGATGAAGACATAACTACTCAAACAGTGGAGATATCTTCAAGCTGCATTATTGATTCTAAGTGGGTCTCAGAAGATTCGTTGCCCAGTGATCGTCCTGAGTTAGGTTCTGCACAGATTGTTTTTTCAGGTGGACGAGGATTGAAAAGTAAAGTGAACTTTGGGCGGCTAGAAAAAATAGCGCGCAAATACAACGCAGCAGTGGGAGCTTCGCGCGCAGCAGTCGATGCAGATATGGCCCCGAATGATTGGCAAGTGGGGCAGACTGGAAAAATTGTTGCGCCAAAAATTTATGTAGCGATTGGAATATCAGGTGCAACGCAGCACCTAGCGGGTATGAAAGAGTCAAAAATGGTGATTGCAATAAATAAAGACCCGGATGCACCTATTTTTGCAGTTGCAGATTACGGATTGGTTGCTGATGTGGAGACTGTATTGAGCGAATTTGAGAGAAGTTTAGCTTAGCGTGTATGATGAGCTAAACGGTAGTAGCGTAGGCTCCAGGATGCTAAAAACTAAGTGATAGACCATGCTTGATTTATTTCAGAAGATGGTGAGTTGGAAACAGCAAAAAGTGAAACAGAGGCAAAACTAGACAGAAAGATTCTCTGGGTTAAAACGCTACAGCTTTTTTTTAAAGTCTTGTCAAAATCTCTTCGCGCCTTAATTTGATCAAAACTATCAGGATTTAATCTTATGGTATTACGAAATTGACGACGTGCACCATAGAGAGATTGTATAAATATCCCTACACTAATAACAGAAAGGAAAGCAAAGAAAAAAAGAGCGAGTGTCAAGCTCTCAATAGGTCATGTATTTTTTATTAGAACCAAGCCAGTTCGCTAAAATTTGGTAATATTTTCTCAAAAAAGGGACTACAAGTGTCCTAGCTTTGGGGCTCTCGTTTGTGACTGGGCCACTCTAGAGTTAAGCCAGTTCTTCAATAATGGCGTGTGCAGCGACACTTTGTTGAAGTTCTTCTTCAAGTTCTGTGAGTAAACGCACGCCCTCTTTGTTTTCTTTGTGATCTTGTTTTAACTGCTTAATTTCATTTAATGCTTGGACGGCATTGCGACGTGGTATGCCGCGATAGTCATTCATCGGTTTTTTGTCTTGATATAAAGCAGCAATGTATTCATCGTATTCTTGTCGGTCAATGTCATTCAAAAGATCAGGGTCGTATCGGCCAATCAAGCGGATAGCTAGGCTGTGACGAGTTGGGTGGGTTAGGCCACGAATGAGTTCTGCTTTTTGCTTAATATCGGCTAATGCGAACTGTGTGTGACGACGGCTTTGGTCAGGGGTTGGAAAGCCCATCGCATATAAGGTTGCTTGGCAATCCAGCGATTCAATTTCCGGGTATTTTTCACGGCAAACATTTTTTTGCAGTTGGTCCAGTACATCGAAGTGATCCTCTAGCCAAGTTAGATTTTCCTGCATGATATCTAAGCGATTATCGGTTAGTGGTTCTTGGTAGTGATCTCGGCAGGGTAATACAAAGGGAGCTTCGCCGTGACGTTTGCGAATAATTTGATGGCTATTACCCTCAGTGCTTTGCGTGAGCTTATCGATTAAGTCTTCACGGTCCAAGCGTAGCCATAAGGTTTGGTTACGATAGAACTGATGTGCTCCTAGGCAGATAGCAGGGACTAGAAAACGGTTGTCAGCCCCAAATGATCCATTCACCAGTAATGCAATGTTATAGCGTGCTTGGTTGGATGTAATAAAATCGGATATGACTTGTTGTCGATTTTGATCCGTCGTTTTTTCAAAGTATTGGCAGGCATAGTTCCACATCGCTTCATTTTTATGAAGGCTGCGGGCGAGCTCAAGTGTTGCCTTCACATCTACCATGGCGTTATGGGAGTCACCTTCTGCAAATTCGTTGGCGGCATTAATATGTTCTAGCTTGAGACTGATTTTGCCATCAATTTCTGGCCACTTAACGGTCGATGCGCTGTCGTATAAATGAAACAAAGTGGCTATCGGATAAATATCCATGCGGCGACATTGATTGGCGAACTGATGTGTGTAAGGAGATAAAAAATGCCTAAAGAATGAAAAACGAAGAAACTCATCGTCAAAGCCCAATGTATTGTAACCCAAGCTAATAGTGCCTGGCTGGTTCATGAGTTGGTGGATCTGAACCATGGTATCGCATTCTCGCATGCCCTCTTGCATGCTATCTAAGCCCATTCCGTGAATTAGCAGTGATTCCGGTGAAGGAATAACATCTGGGTTCAGTTTGATATCAAACTCATGTTCCGATAAGATTTCAAGATTGCTGTTCGTCCTGATTGCAGCAAAATTTAAAACTTGGTCAAAGCATTTATTTAATCCCGTCGTTTCGATATCGTAAAAGAGATAGGTTCTAGTCGTCATGGTCGTCCTTGAGTTTGTTTAATTAAGGTATATCGATATCGCTGGAGTGTAAGCTTGGCTCAGTAAAAAATCAATATCCTCTAATCTCTAAAGAAATTAATAGCAACAGATTCTATGTCAGAGAGCAGGTATAAGCAAGTCCTATATTGTACAAGAATCTCAGCGTATTCGTAGTTATTTAATAACGATAACGGTAGTAATATTTCAATCTTTACGCGTTGGGATAGGTAGTGTAACGTGACGTTTTTTAACTGATTTAGCCCGATAAGTGGTGGTTGGTGAGCGTGCAACTGTTTTAAAATACAGTCTCTATCGGGAGGAAGTTTTTTTATGTCAGATTGGTCGTGTTCCTGATCATGCTCTACATCAATATGTAAAGTGGCATCTAATAAATTAGGGGCGATTTTTTGAATACTCTGGATCGCTGTGGTGGTAATAAAGTGACCTTCCGATACACTGAGGGTTGGGCAAACCTGAAGGTGTCCATCTAGTAGCATTTGATCAGCATGCATTCGAGTACGCAGTTGATGAAGTGAGATCACCCCCGGTGTCTGCGCAATTATTTCCTCTAATTGGGTAACCAGTTCTGGATCCACACCGGTGTCGATTAGTTCTTTTAGACTTTTCCAAGTATAGGTAGCGCCCATTTTAATCACTAAAACAGAGATGATAATCGCGGCAATCGCATCGGTTTTGTGCCAACCAAGCCAAGAAAAAACGGTACTAATCATAACAACTACCGATGTAATGGCATCACTGCGGTTATGCCAAGCATTGGACTGAAGTAGCTTCGAATGAATCGCTCTACTCTTTTTTAACATGTAATGATATAGCCACTCATTGGCAATAACAGAAATAAAGGCAACGATAAAAACAATCGGTGATGGGTGCTGTGCAGGGGTGTGGTTTAAAATCCGTAATAGATTTTCTACGCATAGACTTAAACCTACGCCCAAAATGATAAGAGAGACAACAATGGTTCCAATTGTTTCAATGCGACGGTGTCCGTAAGGATGATCTATATCAGGGGCTGCACGCCCCATTCGAGCAGAAACAACGACTAAGCCGTCAATGACAACATCCGAAAGAGAGTGAATGCCGTCGGTTGTGAGCGCGTAGGAGAAACCTAGAATACCAAAAATTATTTTAAGGGCAGATAAGGAGGCGTTCGTTAAGGCTGAAATTAAAGAAGCTCGGGTAATGACCTGAAGTGATTTTGAATCTGTGCGCATAGATAGCTACTCGTGCTGAAATTGTGGTCAGTAGTATATCAGGAAAATGTACATTTGTTAATTAGGACTAGTGTGGTAGGATATCCCCCTGTAGTGAGCCCTTAGGTAAAATGAGATGGTTAAAATCAGCAAAATGGTAGATTATTCGGTTTTGGTCTTGTGCCAAATGGCTGTAGAACCACTGACCTCTTGGTCGGCAAGCTACTTGGCCGATAAGCTGGGCTTAAATCAACCGACATTGGCAAAAATATGCCGTCTTTTGGCGAAGGCAGGTATGTTAAGTGCTTCGCGTGGTGCTCAGGGCGGTTATGTATTGAGTAAGGCACCCGAAGAGATGAGTCTATACGCAGTGGTAATCGCTATTGATGGGCATAACCCACTGGTGAGCTGTGAAAAAAAAAATGCGGTTTGCCCCTGTATTCCTCATTGTGGTTTGCAACCAATTTGGATTCAGATAGATAACGAAATGAAAGTTGTTTTGGAGCGAAAAACAATGGCTGATTTCTTAAAGCAGCGTAAAGGTTATTGTTCGGTTATTAAAAAACAGGAGAAAGCCTTCGATGAGTAAAGACAATGCGCTCATTAATAAGTTAGTGGGTAAACGTTACGAGCATGGTTTTGTGACAGATATTGAGTCGGATGTATTTCCAGTCGGCTTAAATGAGGATGTTATTCGTGCGATATCCGCTAAGAAAAATGAACCAGCATTTGTATTGGAGTGGAGACTCCAGGCGTATGCCTACTGGTTAACCTTAGATAAGCCTGATTGGGCCCATTTAACCATGGACCCGATTGATTTTCAGTCAATTAGTTATTTTGCAGCGCCTAAATCCAAAGAAAATAGGCCCAAAAGTTTGGATGAAGTGGATCCCAAGTTATTAGAAACGTATGAGAAGCTCGGTGTGCCGTTGCACGAACGTGCGCGGTTAGCCGGAGTTGCTGTAGATGCTGTATTTGATAGCGTTTCTGTGGCAACCACCTTTAAAGAAACGTTGAGTAAAGCAGGTGTCATTTTCTGTCCTTTTTCTGAAGCAGTTCATTCGCATTCGGAGTTGATTCAGCAATATCTGGGTAGCGTGGTTCCTTATCGAGATAACTTTTATGCGGCACTCAATAGTGCTGTTTTTAGCGACGGTTCATTTGTTTATATTCCTAAAGGTGTTCGTTGCCCGATGGAGTTATCGACCTATTTTAGAATCAATGCAGAAAATACAGGACAGTTTGAGCGTACCTTGATTATTGCAGATGAGGGTTCTTATGTGAGTTACTTGGAAGGGTGTACTGCACCCATGCGGGATGAGAATCAGCTACACGCAGCAGTTGTCGAGTTAGTAGCCCAGAAAAATGCTCAGATTAAATATGCAACTGTTCAAAATTGGTATCCTGGAGATGAAAATGGGGTCGGTGGAATTTATAATTTTGTCACAAAGCGTGGGTTGTGTGCGGGTAACGCTTCTAAAATTTCTTGGACACAAGTTGAAACGGGTTCTGCGATTACGTGGAAGTATCCGAGTGTTGTTTTGCGTGGTGATAATACCATCGGTGAATTTTATTCAGTTGCGTTAACAAATAATTACCAACAGGCTGATACCGGAACAAAAATGATTCACATCGGTAAAAATACCAAGAGCATTATTATTTCGAAAGGTATTTCAGCAGGGCATGGACAAAACGCATACCGAGGTTTAGTTCGAGTCTTGCCTCAAGCAGAAAATGCGCGTAATTACAGTCAATGTGATTCCTTATTGATTGGCCCAAACTGCGGTGCGCATACCTTTCCCTACATTGACTCGAGCAATGCATCAGCGAAAGTGGAGCATGAAGCGACGACATCTAAAATTGGTGAGGATCAGTTGTTTTATTGTCGTCAGCGTGGGTTATCAGAGGAGGATGCGGTGGCGATGATCGTGAATGGCTTTTGCAAAGAAGTTTTCAAAGAGTTGCCGATGGAATTTGCGGTAGAAGCAAAAAATTTGATGGCAGTGAGTTTGGAAGGCAGTGTTGGTTAATGGGGTGAAAATGTTATCGATTAAAAATTTGTATGCAGGGATTCCTGAAAAAGAAATATTAAAAGGACTGAATTTAGAGATTGGCTCAGGGGAGGTTCATGCGATCATGGGGCCAAACGGCTCTGGAAAAAGCTCCCTGGCTAATGTGTTGGTTGGTCGAGAGGGGTATGAAGTAACCAAGGGTTCAGTGATGTATCAGGGAGAAAATCTTCTGGATTTGGATCCGGATGTTCGTGCAACAAAAGGTTTTTTCTTGGCATTTCAATATCCCATAGAAATTCCTGGTGTGAACAATGCTTATTTTTTGAGAACTGCATTAAATGCGCAGCGGCGCTCACGAGGTGAGTCAGAAGTCGATGCGTATGATTTCATGGCCTTGATGACAGAAAAGCTCAAGCTGTTAGAAATGGATAAAAGTTTTTTAACGCGAGGTTTAAATGAAGGGTTTTCCGGCGGAGAGAAGAAGCGAAATGAGATATTGCAGATGCTGGTTCTTGAGCCAAAATTGGCTATGTTAGATGAAACAGATTCTGGTTTGGATATTGATGCCTTACGAATTATTGCTAATGGGGTGAATGCATTACGCGATAAAAATCGTTCTTTCTTGATGATTACACATTACCAGCGCTTGTTGGATTTTATTAAACCGGATTATGTGCATGTTTTAGCAAACGGTAAAATTATTAAATCGGGTGATCATCATTTACCATTGGAGTTGGAGGAAAAAGGGTATGGTTGGCTGGGTATACAGGATGGTGTGTAATGGAAAAATGGGAGATGCCTAGTCGGCATGATGAAGATTGGCGTGCTTTTTGCTGGTCACGGTTTAACTTAGACAATTATAGAAATATAAAACAAGTCAACCACAGATTGAATGATGTAAAAAAGAGAGAAGGCTTTGATAGTTTGGTTTTTTTGGATGGTGTTTTTTCATCGGCACTATCTGATCTGATTGAATGGCCTTCAGGTGTGAAAGTTGAATTAAGTCATCCTTTTTCGCTGTGGATTCCTCACGGGGTTCAACTAGAAAGGCCTATTCAATTATTGCAGATAACCACAAGAGGAAGTGAAGGGACACAGACAAATATTCAATTCGATATCATTTTAGAGGAAAGCGCAAAAGCGGTATTTTGGTTTGAAAATTGGAGTTCGGAAAAAACAACGCATGCGTTAATTGACCAGAAAATCAGGATTAAGATTGGTGCACATGCGATTTGCAACATGGTGACTTGTCAACGAGAGCAAGGTGTTCAGCGATTGGTAAAAGCAGAGTATCATCAAGAGGATTCAAGTCGCTTGGAATCGTTTTATCTCGGGTTAAATACGGATTGGGTTCGAGAGGAGCATGTTGTTGAGATAGATGGAGAATATACAGTATCTCGTATGCGAGGATTATTGTTTCCGACAGAAAAAGAATATATGGCTTTGCATACACGTTTAAAGCATAAAAAGAAAAATACCCATGCAGAGCAGGTATTTCGCGCGGTGGCTGCGGATAACGGAGTTGCGCAATTGCAGGGCCGTGTTTTAGTAGAGCCGGGTGCGGATAAAACGCATTCAACTCAATCGTATAAAAGTATTTTGTTGAATGAGGGAGCAAAAGCACGTGCGTGTCCTCAGCTGGAAATTTATGCACATGATGTAGTCTGTAACCATGGGGCATCGATAGGTGAGTTAGAGGAGTCTCAGCTTTTTTATCTTCAATCGCGCGGAATTGATAAGGATAAGGCCAGGCGTATGTTATTGCATGGGTTTTCAAAATCGGTTGTCGATGAAGTCGAAGAGCCGCTGCTTCGTTCTGAATTATTGTCGATTCTCGAAGATTACTGGAGAGAAGTAAGCGAATGAAATGGGATATTGAATCTATTCGTCAAGATTTTCCTGTTATTGCTAATGGTCAGATGGCCAATAAAGCACTGATTTATTTGGATTCAGCAGCGACCACTCAAAAACCCCAGTGTGTCATAGATGCTGTTTCGCAATACTATTCAAAAAATTATGCGAGTATAAATCGGGGTGTGTATGAGTTAGCTGAAAATACCACCTTAGCGTATGAAGCAGCGAGAAAAAAAGTAGCTGACTTTATAGGAAGTCATGACTCAGATCAGGTGATTTTCACTTCTGGGGCAACGCAATCCATTAATTTAGTCGCACATGGCTTAGAGAAACACCTTCAGTTGGGGGATGAAATTATTTTAACGCAAATGGAACATCACGCTAATATTGTTCCTTGGCAGCAGTTATGTGAAAGGGTGGGAGCAAGCTTGAGAGTTGCCCCTTTGACTGAATCAGGTGAGCTCGATTTTAAAGCTTTTTCTGAGTTGATCGGTGTTAAAACTAAATTAATCGCGATGATTCATGTCTCTAATGTCATGGGTTGTGTTTCGCCGATTGAAGCAGTGATCGAGTTGGCGCATTCACATAATGTACCCGTATTGATTGATGGAGCACAAGCTGTCGCACACTTACCTATTGATGTGCGTGAGTTAAATTGTGATTTTTATGTGTTTTCTGCCCATAAGTTATATGGCCCAACGGGTGTTGGCGTGTTGTATGCAAAAAAAAAATGGCTGGAAAGGATGCCACCCTATCAAACGGGCGGCGATATGATTCGACGTGTTACCTTTGAGAAAACGACCTTTAAGGCAGGAGCGCATAAATTTGAATCGGGTACGCCCAATATAGCGGGTGTGATTGGTTTTGCAGAAGCTATTCGTTATTTTGAACAATTTGATTGGGTGGATAAGTTGGCACATGAGCAGATGTTAGTGAGCTATTTGGACGAGGGTCTTCGTGCTATAAAAAATTTGCAGGTGTTTGGTCCTGCTGCTTCAAGAAGAAAAGCGTTGGTTTCATTTGTTTGTGATCGTGTTCATGCGCATGATGTGGGTAGTTTTTTAGGGAGCGAAGGTGTTGCTGTTCGTGTTGGGCATCACTGTGCAATGCCATTGATGAGCGCCCTCGGTGTTTCCGCAACGACACGAGCTTCGTTGGGTCTTTATTCCTCTAAAGCAGATATAGATGCATTATTTTTTGCCTTAGAAAAGGTCCACAATTTTTTTGCTTGAGGAGCTTGGAATGGAAATGAGAGATCTGTATCAGGATTTAATTTTAGATCACGGGAGGCATCCGCGTCATCAAGGTAAGATGTTGGATGCTACGCATGCGATGGAGGGTGATAATCCGTTGTGTGGTGATCAGTTGACTGTTTTTTTAAAAGTGGAAAACGATAAAATTGCAGAAGCTAGTTTTACGGGTCATGGTTGTGCGATTTCGATGGCGGCTACCTCTTTGATGTTAGCGTTTTCGAGGGGGAAGACATTGGAGCAATTTCAAAAGATCTATCAAGTGTATCATCGACAGCTAACAGGTGACAGTTTAACTGATGCGGAAAAGGAAAAATTAGGTAAGTTAGCGGCATTCTCAGGAGTCGCTCAGTATCCGATGCGAGTGAAGTGTGCAACGTTATGTTGGCATACCATGGATTCAGCGTTAAAGGGTTTAACTGAAAGTGTGAGTACAGAATAATGAAGATCACAATAACGGATGGGGCTGTTGCCCATATTAAAAAAATTCTAGCTGCACAGAAAAATTCATGTGTTTTTCGGCTAGGAGTTAAAAAATCAGGTTGCTCGGGTTATCGTTATGATCCGCAAGTGGTTTTATTGCCAAAAGAAAATGACGAGAAAATTAAGATGGGTGATGATTGGGTTCTCTATGTAGAGGCGGGAACCGAAGATTTTTTTGATGGGTTAACCATTGATTTGGTCCATAAATTTTTAGGCCATCAGTTGATGTTTATCAATCCGAATGCAGATGATGAGTGTGGCTGTGGAGAAAGTTTTAGCTTGAAAAAAGCAGCCTCTGTGAAGGAAGAATTGAAATGAGAGAAAAAAAATCGGTTTGTTTAAGTCGAGATACGTTTGCACTCATGGTCCCATCAGGTGCTCGAGTGATGCTGCATCAAGGAACGGAGGTGGAGGTAACGCAATCGTTAGGTAATTCATTTACAGTTAATGTGTTTGGAAATCTGATGCGTATTGATGGTCGCGATGCGGATGCGATTGATGAGACAGTGACGGATGTCTTGGCTGATTTACCAGAAGACGCGACGGTTGAAGAAAAAGTAATGGCGCAGCTGCATACGGTGTTTGATCCTGAAATTCCCGTCAATATTGTTGATTTAGGTTTGATTTATCGAGTGGCTGTTGTAAAAGATCCGAATAATATCGACTTGTATAAAGTAGAGATTGACATGACGCTTACGGCACCTGGTTGTGGTATGGGCCCGGTCATTGCAGGTGAGGCAAAGGGGCGTATTGAATCTATTCCTGAGGTATCTGAAGTTAATGTTGAAATGCTATTCGACCCACCTTGGGAGCAGCATATGATGTCCGAAGTGGCGAAGTTGCAGCTAGGGATGTTTTAAGGGTAAGTCTGTTCTAAGGCGAGTAGCAGAAGTAATATCACTAGGCTTCGCAGTAACGTCTATTTATGTCTTGGATAGCATTTACTCTTTTTATTCGTAATAGAAAAGCGTTTTAATTTATTTAATCAAGGCTAATCGCTCAAAAAACATTTTTCAGTTTTTTTATCGCGTTTATAGAATAACAGCAAGTCAATCCTTTTTTATGCGTTATCTACTGCGTGATAAAAGTAGCAACATTTAGAGTTTATTTTAATATAGGTAATATTTATTAGCCAGCTAGAACCCATGGTCTTTTTATATTGACTAGTCAACTTGATCTCTAGAGAAGGTGAGTATTTCACTACCCAGCAATTTACTGTTGAGTAATCAATACCTAAAATCAGAGAGTTTTTTAATCTCATCGACTGACAAACCCGTTACCTCGCTAA
>JBIKMG010000066.1:0-8186 GCA_044359385.1 Coxiellaceae bacterium | reverse complement strand
AACAAACTAACTCCGCGTATCACCCACACAGCAAAAGCACTCTGGTCTATTTATGTCGTCATGACTATTTTATGTATTCTATGCTATTGGTTAGCAGGCATGCCACTTTTTGATGCTATTGGAGAAAGTTTTTCAACCGTATCCACTGGCGGATTTTCGGTCCATGATGCCAGCTTTGCCTTTTATCAAAGCCGAGAAATAAATATCATTGCGATGGTTTTTATGCTACTGGGCGCGATTAATTTTTCGTTGCATTTTCATTTTTTACAAAATAAGTCTTTGCAGGTATACACAAAAGATCCCGAAACTAAAAATTATCTGATTTTTATTGCGATTATTATTATCGTTGTTTCTAGCGCACTTCTACTACACCATTATGACCGCATCGGTCCTACGCTTGAAAATACTTTTTTCACCGTCATCTCACTGGCATCCACCACCGGCTTAACTGTTACGAATTACAGCATTTGGCCGACTTTTTTACCGTATCTACTGATGTTTGTTGCGCTTATCGGTGGATGCTCTGGATCAACGGCTGGTGGCATTAAGGTTATTCGCGCACTCTTACTACGCGAACAGGCGCGACGGGAACTCACTCGTATGATTCACCCCCGCGCGGTACAAGTTATCAAATACGGCAATGTTCGCTTATCCGATGATGTTGTCAGTACCATCTGGGGATTTGTCGTTTTATTTATTTTCATTTACTGCATTATCTTATTAGCTCTACTGGCAACTGGACTAAACTTAGATACAGCCTATGCTACCCTGACCTCTTGCATTTCCAACGTGGGGGCAAGCATCGGTCAAGTAGCTGACAACTACCATGCGATTAATACACCGGCCAAATGGATACTGATATTAACGATGCTTATCGGTCGATTAGAAATCTTTACACTCATTGTTCTATTAATGCCGAGCTATTGGAGACGATAGACGCACCCATCGTTCTGCGTGAATATTTTGAAATGACCACTCTTTATTTATTCACAACCGCTACTGAAATAAAACTCCAACAGCGATTTCTCCTGGATTGGCATTCAAAAAATCGGCAACTACAACGGGCTTTGCGCCTGGTTTTTGTAACTTTTCAATCACCAATAACCCCTCTCCTGTTGCAACGCTAATCCCTTGCTTATTCACAAATACCACTTCACCCGGCTGTGCTTTTCTTTTTTCTGGACAACAACGCGCTTGCCAAATACGCAACGTTTCACCCTGCCAATTTACTTGTGATATTGGCCAAGGATGATACGCACGGACTTCTCGCTCTAAAACAGCCGCCGCTTTGTTCCAGTCCAAAACTGCATCTTGTTTATTAATTTTACCTGCGTAGCTGACTGAAATTTCATCTTGTTGCTTTGCTGGAAATTTCTCTGGCTCTTTTAAGTACCTCAGTAAGGTCTCTGAACCCAAAACAGCTAATTTATCCTGCAAACTCTGACTGGTATCACCCGCTTCTATGGGACAACTCACTTGATACAATATGTCGCCAGCATCTAGTTTTTTGACCATCTTCATAATCGTAACACCCGTTTGAGCATCTCCTGCTAAGATCGATTGCTGAATGGGGGAGGCGCCTCGCCATCTCGGCAATAAGGAGGCATGTACGTTAATTGCTCCCTGCTTAGGGATAGACAACACCTCTTCACTGAGCAAAAGGCCATAAGCAACGACAACAAGATAGTCAGGATCCAAAGCTCGTAGGCGATGCACATCGCCTGGATCTCTGAAATTCAGCGGTTGCATCACAGGGATACCCGCTGCTTCAGCAGTGACCTTCACGGGTGACGATGCCATCACTCGGCCTCGACCCTTCGGACGATCAGGCTGCGTATAAACAGCCAAAACCGTATGTTCACTCCCCATCAAGGCCTCTAGTGTAGGGACCGCAAAATCCGGTGTACCCGCAAAAACAATTCGCATAAACCTCCTCAAGAAGCCTTGGCGAGCCACTTCGCCTCGACCAGAAAACTTCCATTCTCCTGACAGCAGCGTTAAACTGCAAACCTGTCCGTTTAGGTGAGATTCTATGTCCTCTTCCCCCAAAAAACTATTAACGATTTTCCCATTAGCGATGCTCATCACAGGAAGCATTGATAGCATTCGCAACCTACCTGGAACTGCGCTTTTCGGTAGCACCTTGATTTTCTTTTCGCTTTTTGCAGCCCTCTTCTTTTTATTGCCCACTGGACTAATTTCAGCCACGTTAACTGCACAAAACCCCAATAGGGGTGGAATCTACGCCTGGTGTCGCGCAGCCATGGGAACCCGGATAGCGGCACTCGCGATTTGGTTACAATGGATCAACACTATGGTCTGGTTCCCCACCATCCTCTCTTTTATCGCGGGAACTGCGACCTATTTACTCGATCCACAGCTAGCACAAAATCGATTTTATCTTGCCTCTGTTATTTTAATTGTATTTTGGCTACTGACCCTCGTGAACTTAAAGGGTATTAGAACAGCAGCTAACTTTGCCTCTATCTGCACGGTTATTGGCATGGTTATACCGATGGTTTTTTTTATCGTCCTAGAAGTACTTTGGTTATTTCACGGAAAACCCATTCAGATTCATTTTGACCGCTATACACTCTGGCCTTCATTTCAGAATAAAGGAACCTGGGCATCTTTAACGATTGTCATGGCCTCTTTTCTAGGAATTGAACTCGCCACTGTACATGTCACACAGACCAAAAATCCGAGTCGAAACTTTCCACGCGCACTTCTGATATCCGTTGCCATTATCGTTATCACAATCATTTTAGGGTCCTTGGCGATTGCAATGGTCATCCCACATAAAGATATCAACCTCGTTTCTGGCGTGATACAAACATTTGCTTACTATTTAAATGCCTATCACATGAACTTTATGGGGCCTATATTGACGGTTTTGATTGTTATTGGCAGCCTAGGCGGGATGATCAACTGGCTCGTCTCTCCGGCTAAAGGTTTGCTACAGGCAGCGAATGATCACTTTCTCCCCGCTTATTTTGGTCATCACAATTCAGCTGGCGTTCCCAGCCGATTACTCATTGCTCAGGCTATTATTGTGAGCGTCATTGCCTCTGCATTTGTTTTAATGCCGAGCATTAATGGCTCTTATTGGTTACTCACTGATCTTAGCACCCAACTTTACATGATCATGTATATCCTGCTTTTTATTGCAGGCATTATCTTATATCGCAAACACGTCACACGATTAGAAAACGCCGGTCGATCGCCGATTCCTGGCGGCAAATTTGTTTTTAATACCTGCTGTGTGTTTGGCCTTATTGGTACCCTTGTGAGTATTGCTGTGGGTTTTATTAGACCCGAAGATGTGAACGTCGGCACTCAAGAACAATTTATTTTACTCATGGCCAGTGGCATTATCATTTTAAGCGTCCCCGTTACGCTGTTATGGTACCATGCCCATGCTAAGCAAAAAAAAAAACCTAACCCAGAGTTATAATTTTATGTCATTGATTCGATTTCACAAAGTATCCTTAACCCTAACAGAGCTTCCGCTCTTTAATAGCATTTCTTTTTCCATTGAAAAACGTTCCCGATTAGCGATTATTGGGCGAAATGGCGTTGGAAAATCGACTTTATTAAAATTAATCAGCGGTGAATTGGCACCTGACCAGGGGACAATTGAACGAGAACCCTTACGCATCGCACAATTGCAGCAAACGGTGCCACGTGACTTAGTCGGCAGCGTGTATGATTTAGTCGCCACTGGCCGAGAGCGTGAAGAAGACTGGCAAGCGCATGCAGTGATCACTTCCACCATCGATGCACTACACATTGATGCGGATGCAGAAACAAGCTCACTCTCCGGTGGGCAAATACGTCGCTGCTTACTAGCAAAGGCCTTAGTCAATGACCCCGATATTCTACTACTGGATGAACCCACGAACCATTTGGATGTTGAATCTATTGAATGGCTGGAACGCTTTCTATGCGGATCTCATACAACGGTTTTGTTTATCACACACGACCGCGCTTTTTTGCAAAATGTAGCGACAGATATTTTAGAAATAGACCGGGGAGATGTGATTCATTGGCACGGAGACTTCTCTGGCTTTCAGCGACACAAAGAGCAACAATTAGCAGCAGAAGAGACCGAAAATGCGTTGTTTGATAAACGTCTCGCTCAAGAAGAAGCTTGGATTCGCCAAGGCATCAAAGCTCGACGAACGCGCAATGAAGGCCGTGTGCGAGCCCTCAAGCAAATGCGACGCGAACATGCTGAAAGACGCGCACAAACCGGCAAACTCAAACTCTCTCAACAAGAACTATCGCAGTCAGGAAAACAAGTTCTACTTGCCGATAACATCTGTATCGATATGGCTGGAAACGTGTTGCTTGAAAATTTTTCTTGCTCCGTACAGCGCGGTGAAAAAATTGGAATCGTTGGGCCCAATGGATGCGGTAAAAGCACGTTAATCCGCTGCCTCTTGGGCGAACTAAATCCTTCATCTGGTCGAGTTCAGCAAGGTACTCAGCTTGAAGTCGCATACTTCGACCAACACCGCGCAAAGCTAGACCCTAACGCCACATTAATTGAAACTGTCTCTGGTGGCAGTGACACGGTAACCCTTGGCAAAAAAAGTAAGCATATCATCGGTTATCTGCAAGATTTCTTGTTTACGCCAGCACAATCACGCAGCTTTGTCCGCGGATTATCGGGTGGTGAAAGTAACCGCTTGCTACTCGCTAAGTTATTTGCGACTCCCTCAAACCTATTAGTATTAGATGAACCAACGAATGATCTTGATTTAGAAAGTCTTGAATTGCTCGAGGAACACTTAACCGATTATCCTGGAACTGTTTTATTAATATCGCACGACAGAAGCTTACTCAATCATGTGGTGACATCTACTTGGGTTTTCGATCATCAGAAGATTACGCAATACATAGGGGGCTATGATGAAACATTAATTCAACCCAAAAATGAATCACACGAAATGACAGAAAAAAAAATTCAGCGTGGATTAACCTATGAAGAACGCAAGGAACTGAGTCGACTACCCCAGAAAATTGAAAAATTAGAAGCTACCCTGGCTCGCTTAGACGCAAGCATGAGCGAGTCCTCTTTTTACGACCTAGACAACATTTCTCAAGAAAATAGGCAGCAAGAGCGAGATAGTGCAGAAAAAAAACTCGCGACAACCTATCTGCGATGGGAACATTTGTTAGCAAAAGAGTAACCCTATTTTAATTTGACTGATCTCTCGATCTTGACACCCTAAAAAATTCTCTCTCCAGACAAAGCATTTAACGAGGAGATCCTTATGCCAGAGAGCCTTGTACTCGTGAACCACTTGTGCGAAAGAAAATATAGGGAGGCTTTAGCCGTGGCTGAAACGTGCCTATCCAGACAGCCTAACGATGAAGAGATTCATCTTATTGTCCAGTATTGCAGGGCCTGGCATTTTTTTAATACTGGACAACATAAAGAATCAGCAAAAGCAATTGAATTAGCGTTAAAATCCAAAGCAGTCCGTACAAAATATCCTTGCACAATAAATGGAAGACAGACTTCCTATCACGATCAGATTATACCGTTACGCGATTTAGTTTCTCGGCGTTTATTAACCGATACAAACTTGCTTCCTGCTTCTAGTGGCAGACAATCTTCGCCGTCTATGCAGCATCGAAAATCTCGGCAAACCCCGAAACGCTCTGAAAACAAAAACACATTTTCTAAGCTTCTTGTCCTAAACTTATTGATCTTCGCAGGCTTTTTATTTTTAGTCTTGCAAAAATACCTGACTCGAAAATTGACAGAAAAAACAGGTAGTTACAGGCAACGTATTCGGCCATTACGTGATCCCTGTCTTAGCTCTCAACAACAGACAACTCCTGGACTTTTTGATCGTGAAGATGGATTCTTGGTTGTTTTTCCTGAAATTATTCCTCCTCTGATCCTAAGTCCTCTACTGGATGAATTGCTTCAGGGAGCTAAGGTACTTTGCAAAGCGGAATTAAGCGTCTTGGTCAACCCAGCTCCGTTAAATTGTGGTGATACACCTTTTTCAGTCTATTTTACCTACTCTGATACGCAGACCGGATGTATTCTGGATCCTGATACCGAAAAAAACGTCAATGCAGCTAAAAAACATATCCAAGATTTAGATTGCTTAATGCAAGGTCTACGGCTGCTAAACGACTATGGAATGAATCTACTGCGCTCAACAACTGCTAGTATCGTTGGGATCATCATGAATAACTGTCATCCTATACTAAAAAATGGCACTCCGGATTCGCATTTTTCATTTCCTAAACCATCTTCTGGAGAAAAATCAACCTCGTTTGATTTAGATAGTTATACTACTCTAGACCCATTAAACGCGGCTAATCGTACTTTTTTCTTCATCGATTCGAAGATCGTCGAAACCAGTTTAGAGAGCGTCCTGAACTGATTTAGGTATCGATTTATTAGCGTTTTATACGAAATCCCTGCTCGAATTCATCTTTGATTGATTTGAGTTTCATCCACATCCTGGCTAACAACAAAGGGAGCTGATTAATTAGAGGGGTTATGCAAGAGCTCTTGTCTCCTGAATACTTACCGCTGTCATGCGACTGCATTAATTAAACGGCAATCTCTTATCTTCAACCGTATCTTGCTCACTCTTTCGTCTTTTCGGATTAAATATCGAGCTAAATACCGGCGAAGCCTGAAACACCCGAGACGACCACAAAAAATGATACACGCCTCCTCTGTACGCTTGATCCAGTATCTGCAAACGCATCCTCAGTATATCCGTCTCTGTCCAAGCCGATGGCTCTCGAAGCCGTGACAACTTCGTCATACCTCGGATCCGACGCTCTGCTTCATCTAGCCGCAAACTCCGTTGCTCCAACAACTGAACCAGCCCTTGCCGTGCTGCCAGCGCACGCCGTCTCGATTCTTCGAAAAACACTTTCGATTTTTCTAGGGACACTTTCGATTTTTCTAGGGACACTTTCGATTCTTCCAGGCGATCCAACGCAACCTGACCTGAGTCATCATAGACTTGATCCCCGATTGCAATCATCGATTTCGCCTCTTGCTCAGCGGCTTCGCTCGCCTGGCTCAACTGGGATCCTAAGCGCAAAACCTGTTCTTTTAACTGAACCAGGCTAGCTCCTTGTCCTGAGGAAAGCCCCTGTATCATCCTCACTTCCCCAATCAACACAAGCACCTGCTTCCTTAAAGCCAGTAAGGCCTTACCCCAGTCGATTGACTGATCAGCCAACACTTGCGTTGAGATCATCATGCGAGAAATAACCGTTTTATCTCCCGCTTTAGCAGCCGAAACCGTATACGACGCAATTTGCACGCCTATTTTCGCACGCCTTGCTTCTTCCTGTGCAACGGCGAGCTCCACGCTCACCGCTTCCAATCGCTCCTTCAATGACACCAGTTTTGCTTCTTCTACTCCCACTAAGTCCTTACTATGCGATAACCGCAATCTATCATCCTGAGAAAAGCGTGCCTGCCAATCCTTGGCATATCGACTCCCGCTTAATAACCCTAAAAACCGACGGGTAAAATCAGAACTCAGAGGTTCAGACTCCTGACTGGTCGACAAATAACGTTGACCACCGAAATACAAGAAAAGCGCATAGTCACGTCGCCACGGGCTAAATAACTTCTGCCACCACGGCAATTCCGCATACGCCAACGCTTTTCCAATCACCTCCTGTTGTCTTTCTGCAGTCAGCAACAAAGCCTCTTGTGCCAACGTCGTCCTAACCCGAGGCGTCTTGCCCCAAAACCGATACCACCCACTCGCACCACCTCGAAAATACCATTGTCTACCCAGTCGTCTGTGCTGTGCGCCTATCCGCTCAATCGATCGAGCCTCTTGCGCTATCGACCCTGTTTCTTGCCGAACAAACCAACTCCGTATTCGCTCTACTAATGTCATTTCTGTCTCCTACTCGTACAAAGTTAGGGTTATTAGATCCCTGGTCTTTTATTCGGTTCACCTTGAGACCCCTCTTCTTCCTCGTCGACATCCTCGCCCGGTGCCGCAGGCTCAGCAGATGGCGCTTGTGGATTGTTCGCAACTGCTGCGGCATCGGCTGGTCCCTGCTCAGCAAGCGCTGCTTCACCAGCGATCACTGCCGTCTGCAAGGGAACTTGCTGGTTTTGCACATCTGCCTGCTGGTTTTGCACACCTCCCTGCTGGTATTGCACATCTGCCTGC
>JBIKMG010000065.1:0-8282 GCA_044359385.1 Coxiellaceae bacterium | reverse complement strand
ACTCCTCTCGCCATCCAGACAACACATGTGCTGGCTGCCCTGTTTGTCGACTGAGATCCTCTAACGGAATCCCTTCTTTTATCATCTTCAGCACTAGATCAAACTTACGTTTTGCTGTCCAGCGCTTCCTTTTTTGTCGGACTATTGCCATCTTTCCTCTCCTCGTTCGCTACCAAAATAACGCTACAGGAGTGTCTAATCAATTAACAAGGCAGTAGATTGTCTTGTATGTTCCATATAGTATGTAAGATTTCTCGCATTAACACAAAGGAGGATGACACTAATGCAACAATTGAACAAAACAATTAATCTTCATTATCAATTACCAAATGGACAGTCTCTAAATTTGAATTTGCTAACAGACGAGATACTTGGTGTTCGCATGAATAAAAGTGTTCAGCGCCTAATCAATTGTTATGAACAAGATATACTCTTTTTAAATAAAGAAATTGACGGGGATATCCAGTCGTATTTAGATCAACGTTATAGCCGCGATCAAAGTAAAAAAGCTTTAGACGAGTTACGCACACTCGAGGCAATTGTATTTGCGCCTATTAATACTTATTTAGATAAAATTGATTTTTCGATTACCGCCGATCAGCTTTTAGAATATTTTAATGGTGAACTAAATAAAGAGTTTGCTCGACTTAAACAGGGTGAATTTGATCCCACTCTCGATTATATTCGCCGCTCTCCCAATGCTCAAAGCCTGATGAGAAGTTTGCTCACTCAGTTTTCAATTGAATTCTTGATTGAAGGAGCTCCTATGGGGTTATATGCAACAGGTGCGTTTGGAATCTTGCAGTCACATTTATTGCGTGTCTACCAAGATGAGATGGGAAATGGCGTGCCTGAAGATAAACATAGCCATCTTTATGAAAAAACCATGACAGACTTAGGGCTCAGCGATATTCCAGATGCTTATCAAGACCATTATCTTACCAGCAATATGTTAGTCTCTGCTTATACGTACCAAATTTGTCATGATAAAAGCAAATTTTTGCGCTACTTAGGCGCCTTTTTTCGTAATGAGGCCTGTTTTATTGTATGGCAAAAGCAACTAGGTGAGACTGTTCGTGAAGTATATAATGGACAAGTAGATTGTAATTATTTTGATGTTCACACAGCTGTTGATCAAGCACATGGCCGGTGGGTACTAAAAAACCTCATCTCCCATGCCTTGAAAAGCTTTGGCGATGCTGCCGCCCCCCATATTTTACGAGGCTTTTTTGAGCTTATGATTTATCAAGATATTTTTGGATTAGAGCTTGATCATCAACTGCTTATCGGTACTACACTTACTGATTCTATTAAAACATCCACTGACAATGGTTTATCTAATAATCAAATAGCCGCTACTCAAACTGAACATTTTTTCTCTAAACAAGAACTGCTTCTTGATTTGAAAGGTGATGCAGAATTATTTTTAACTGACCCATTAAAACCAACCACGGCACCACAAGGAAACTTAATTCGTATTCCTCCGTTTACGGCTGCACATGTGCGAACGGGTAATAATGGTGCGCAGTATCATTATTCATAATAGAAAATTTCATCCCATCAACTAACTATTTCATCTTGAAATAAGGTATTACATATGTTTAATAGCCCCTCTAGTTTGATTAATACATGGCTTCATTTTTTTCCATCGGATCATTTAGCGCAAACAGGTGTTTTTCCGTCTTCAATGGTTAAAGCCAATGGAATTTACATAATCGATTCTGAAGGTTGCGAATACATGGATGCGATAAGTGGAGCATATTGTGTTAATGTGGGTTATGGTCGTGATTCCATTATCGATGCTGCCAGCAACGCAGCTAAACAACTGGCTTTTTGTTCTCCATTTAGTTTTGCAAATCCTTATTCATCTAAACTAGCCCAAGTATTAGCAACCCTTGCAAAGCCTGTTGTAGGTGCTAATGCTAGGGTGTTTTTTACAAATAGTGGTTCCGAAGCAGTCGAAACGGCGCTAAAAATAGCGAGAGCATACGCTTTTAAAAAAGGTGAAACGCAGCGTAAGTTATTAGTATCTCGTGATTATGCTTATCATGGTGTGACATTTGGTGCCTTATCTGTATGTGGATTTCCTGAACTCAAAGAAGAATTTGGCCCTCTTCTACCAATGACAGCAACTATTCCTTCCATGCGCCAAAGTTCAGATCCTTTTAATGATGTATTAAGTGTCAGCTCTAATAATGGGCAAGACGTAGCTGGTGTTTTAATTGAAACAATTGAAACTAGTAATGGCATGGTTACACCCAGTACCGAATATCTAGATAGCTTGGCGTTATTACGTAAAGAAACTGGCGCATTGTTAATTTTGGATGAAGTCATTACGGGATTTGGTCGTATAGGTCACTGGTTTAGTGCAGGACATTATGGCCTTGAAGCTGATATTATTGTTTGTGCTAAAGGATTAACCAGTGGATATGATTCATTAGGAGCGACCATTGTTAGCGAACGAGTGGCTTCTGTCTTTGCTCAGGGTGATGAAAGTATGTTTGCCCATGGGGCTACCTTTGGGGGACGTCCAGCAGCAGCAGCGGCTGCACTCGAGAATATTGCTATTCTTGAGCAAGAACAATTACTTGAAAATTCTGTATCTATGGGCGCTTATTTGAAGAATTTACTCCAAGAGTTACTTAATGGACACCCGAGAATATTAGAATTAACAGGAACAGGATTGCTACAAGCTATTCACTTAAAAGCTCTAGATTCTTCAAATCCTGCTTGTGCCGAAGACGTTACGCTAATTAGAGAACGTCTATTAAAAAACCGAATAATTACTTCTTTATATTATACACGCAATCAACCGATCATTGAAATTGCTCCCCCTCTTTGCATTGACAAAAAGCAAATAGCCCACCTCTGTCATGCCATTTTAGAGGCATTGGCCTAAAGATTTTTTATCTTTCATGTAACGGATTGGACAAAATGACCTTCGATAATGAAAAAGAAATGGATGAAATAATAAGCCGAAAAAGTAAAACTGAGTTTATTCAGCTTGAATTGGGTAATGATGTTTCTACCCTAACGAAGGAGCTGGAAGCCAATTTCTTAGCGTCTTGGCTAATTCTTGCCTGTTGGTATAGTAATTGGACTGAAGAGACTAACAGCATGATTGTGTCAGGCCACCGATCTATTCATTGTCCAAATATTAAATCACAAGATTTAATTCATAGCGTACTTAAGTATTGTAATACTTGTCTAAATGACCTTATGAACAATAATTCCGTTTCACCTAGAGCAACATGGCAAGTACAAGCATGGTCACAATCAGCACAGTGCCCTGGTTTATTTGGTAGCGCACATATATGTATGCAGTTTGAAAAAACCTCTGTCGTATTACAATTTTCAAAACAATTTCTAAATAAAAAACTAGCATACGAAATCTTAGACATTCTATACAAACTTACTTTATGTTTGAAAAACCACTCTGATTTAACTGTTCAAGAATTTATATCCATAATTAACCCTATACATTCGAATTCTGAACTGGTTGGTAATTTATATGGTATAACAAATGCAGATATAATGAAAAGTTTTGAAGAGAATGCTCAAATAGCACCGAATAAATTGGCAGTTTATGATGCAGGGAAATCGATAACTTATGGTGATCTGTTATGCCAAGTAAAAAATCTAGCTAATCAACTTCGGTCAGAAGGTGTTATTGCTGGTAGTCGAATTGCGCTGAAAATGTCTCGCTCTAGCGGGTTTATTGTCGCAGCATTAGCGGTTCTATCGCTAGAGGCTATCTACATCCCAATTGACCCCGAGCTGCCAGTGGAAAGAAGCAAGATTATGCTTGAAGATGCCGGTGTTGGCTGGATTATTCTTAGTAAAAACGAAGCATTCAACATTCAATCTATAAAGAAAGATTTTTATCAAGGCCAATCCAACTTTACGTTAAAGTCGAATTGTGGATATATACTATTTACTTCCGGATCCAGCGGTCAACCTAAAGGAGTTTTAGTTTCTCGTTCAGCACTTTCATATTACACTAGAGTAGCTACACATTCCTACGAGCTGACTTCACAAGATAGAGTTTTGCAATTTGCAACTATCTCATTTGACGCATCAGTCGAAGAAATTTACCCTTGTCTATCCGTTGGTGGAACACTAGTTATTAGAGATGAAACTGTTGATCTACGTCCCGCAAAATTTATGGAATTTGTTCGAGAACATAATATTACTTTACTTGATCTGCCTACCGGTTATTGGCGTGAGCTAATTATGGCCTGTGTCTCTGGCAATCTTACTATCCCTGCGTGTGTTCGTTTAATCATTATTGGTGGCGAAGCGCTGTACCAGTCTGACATTGATAACTGGCATTCCATTTCAGGACTAAGGCCAAAGCTTATAAATTCTTATGGACCAACCGAAACAACTGTTGTTACAACCTTACAAGTTGTACGGCCCTCAAAACGAGATATCTGCCAAAAAAATACTATTTATATTGGTCAACCAATTCCTGGAAGCAGAATCATATTGCTGGATCGTTTTGATAACCCATGCCCCTTAGGTGGATTAGGTCAAATATGTATATCCAGCCCAGGGGTTGCAGAAGGATATTTACATAGCCAAGAATTAACTGATGATAAATTCTTCATACGAGCAGAATCCGATGGTAGCTACCACCGCTATTACAAAAGTGGTGATCTTGGACGAATAGATCTTAATGACACAATAGAATATCATGGCCGCATAGATGATACGGTAAAACGGCAAGGCTTTAGAATTAATCTAGGAGAAATAGAATCAATTATTCGAGCCACACCCGAAGTATTAGATTGCTGTTTACTTATGCTTGATGCTGATAAACACTCTAAACTTATTTGCTTCATACAGGTAAAATCTGATAAATTTATAACAATGACTGAGCTAAGGCATCTACTTAGTTCAAAGCTTCCCACCTACATGCTTCCCAATAACTTCATACCAGTTAATGAATTACCACGTACTTTATCAGGCAAGATTAATAAAGATGCGATACGAACTCTTATACCAGATATTGCGAATACTGTGGCAAATGATTCAACGAATAAAACGTTAGAAGATGAGTTGGCTGTGGGAATACGCGCTATTCTGAATGCTCGTGAACTGGACTGGAATATTGGTCTTATTGATAATGGTGCTGATTCATTAGAAATTGTACGATTAGCTATTTTTTTAGAGAAACATACAGGACGTGAATGGCCACCCTTTGTACTTTATAATTATAATAGCTTGCAACGTATATTAAATGATGCTCAATCGTCAATTATAACTGAAAATAACCTGCCATCTTTCCCGGAATGGGGTAATACTGAACTTAATCGTTTACAAAATTTGCTGAAAATTAATCCTTTGGTTAATAATCACATTAAAAGTAATGGCATTTTGGTATCTGGAGCAACTGGCTTACTTGGACGTTATATTGTTCAAGAGCTATTATGTACGACCGAACGACCAATTTACTGCTTGCTTCGCAGTCCATCAAGCTCAGATCAGCATGCACGTCTGCAAGTACTGCTCAAAGAGTTGGGTATGCCAGAGGGAAAAATGCAACGGTTGCATGTTATTAAAGGAGACTTAACTAGTGATAATCTCGGACTAGGTATTGATTCCTTAATTTTTTTGCGCGGCAATATTAGTGATATTGTTCACTGTGCCGCAGATACTAATATGTTATCTCCTTATGAAAAACTGGCCAACACAAATGTACTTGGAACTTTAAAGTTAATTAATCTAGCATTGGAAAACAATACTCGATTCCACTTTATTTCGTCTTTAGCATTATTTGATACTAAAGACTTTTTGACTAGAATTACGCCTAAATCTAAAGTCATTGAAATCGACAACCTAGATTCTGGCTACTTACAAAGCAAATGGATAATTGAAGCATTATTGGATAAAATCGCAACATCCAATTTAAATGTTATTGTATATCGATGCGGTCGCCTATGGGGTCAGACAAAAAATAGACAAGAAGCGAGCAATGATTTTATTTATCAATTCTTGAATCTTTGCTTACGCATTAAAAAATTTCCCGATGTTCCAATGCAATTAGAAATTTCCTCAGCAGATGGTATCGCGAGAAAAATTGTTCATATGATAACTACTCCTGGAGTACAATATGCTCCTACTTATCATCTATGCTCTAACAAAAGTTATACCACCAATGAAGTTTATACTAGTATGAAAATGAGATCGGACGATTTAACTCGAGTCGACTCAGATACTTGGATGGAAACATTAAAAGCTCATATGCAGAAATCCCCCGATGATACTCAAGCAGTAAAGATATACGCTGTAGTAAAATCATTGTCTTTGCCTGGAGCTATTGATAACCTAGCAATCGACGAACATATTATTTCACCTGAGTTTTTAGATGACAGCGCGCAATCCCATATTACACTGGATGCGATGATTGACGCAGTAATGGAACAGTGATCATACTTAATAGGAAGTAATTATCTTGGCACGTTATATTAATTTTTTATTGTTAATCTTAATGGGGACTACCTGGGGGCTGCATTTTACGCTAATTAAGCAAATTACTAATGCGGGGGTTCCCGGACATTTAATTCTCCTTCCCACATTAGCGGGAGTGGCTATTGTATTTTTAATATTGATGTTCATAACCAAAAGCCCTCGTAGTATTGATCGAACATGTTGGGTATTCCTGCTTATTTGTAGTGTACTTGGCTATGCTTTTCCTATATGGCTAGAATTAGTAGTAGCAAATCATATAGATGCGACATTAATTACACTGATTGTAACAAGTACTCCCGTATTTTGTATTATGTTTGGCTTTCTATTTCGCCTAGCGAAGATAACGATTTATCAGTTAGCCGCCGTTATTTTAGGGATCACTGCAACCATCATGCTACTTATACCAAACTCGGCACTGCCAATAAGTTCTTCGCGATTATGGCTAGCAATTGGGATAGGCATTCCAATTAGCTATGCTTTTTATAATTTGTACGTCCCTGCAGCCTGGCCAAAAAATCTAAGTCTATTTACAATGGCTGCTTATGAATCAATATTGGCTTCAATATTGGCATTACCACTATTTTTCTCTGGAATAACATCAGGAATTCATCAATTTGCGCTGCATGGAAACATATTGATAAGCTTAGTCATCGTCACCGCTATTGAGGTTTGGTCATTCTTTGAGTTAGTCCGTCGTGCAGGTGCTATTTATGTGTCTTTTGCTAGTTTCGCCGCCCTCATTTCGGGTATTGGCTGGTCAGCATTATTGCTTAATGAACAGATTACGCTATGGATGAGTATGAGTATTGCTGCAATCCTCATATCTTTGATTTTGTGTTTAATGGGAGACAAAAGTCAAAAAAACAATGGATAAATCACTCTTACGGTGTTGCCCTTCGGCCAAGGCTGGCCTTGAAGAGAATAATATTTAATTATCACATCAAAATTGGGATTGTCAGGGTTCCCTATTTTGATGTTCAACACCGCGAATCAGAATGAGAGCGTTACGCGACCGTCAAGTCCAATGGCCGTCCAAGAGCGAAGCGATTGGCTAACGGCCATTAGGCGCTTGACCAAGCCCCTTTGAGGGAAGTCTCAGGCGTAGCATGAGACCGAGTGCGTGGCGAAATGTGCCCTGAGTTTACGAGGGGTGCTTTCGCAGCGATGAGGCGTAGCCGAACTTGCCGCCCAAGTGTAACGCCGGGTGGTCGCGTCAGCGCGAGCCTCGAAGGGGCTTGGTCAAGCGCTGAAGGGCTGCATAAAATGCTGCACGAAGGCGATGACGGTCGCGCGATGGGTTAGCCCTATGGCGAGGGAAACGGCTTGCGGTTTCCCTGATGAGTGATACGCGACTATTTCGTGCCCTTAGTGCAGCGACAGGGTGCAAATTCTAAGCGTATCCAAGGGGTTAAAGGCATTCGCCTTAAGGGGCATCGCCCCTTTTTTTACGCGATTGACTAGCAGATCAAGCGCGTACCTGTAGCAAGCACTGCTTGATACGGGATGATTTTGGGCTGATTTTTGAGGCTAATTTGAAGCCATAGCGCGAAGCAATAGGCTGATACCATACCCGCACTCTTCACCCTATGGCTTTAGGCTATGGCCTCAAAGGATGAGATTGTAAATAATGCTCAACTTCCGCGATGGTCATAAACTTAAAATAGCTTAAATGGATTTTCGGATCTAATTTCAGCATTTCTTTGCGGCCAGAAATGGTCGTGGTTATTTTACCGATTTTATAAAAAGCTCTTTCCATGTGTAGGTTCAGATAGATTTGAGACTGAAATGATATAAAATAAGGCCTCTTG
>JBIKMG010000017.1:0-28457 GCA_044359385.1 Coxiellaceae bacterium | reverse complement strand
GCCCTTGCTGGATACATCAATTCTATAAGAATTTTCGGTCACATTGAACTTAAGCACACCGTTGAGTTAGTATCAAAAACTGATTCGCGAAGGAATTTAGTCTCCTATGTGCTAAACGGATACACGCTACCCGATTTTTTTATGGATACGAATGATGAAGATAAAGCCTGACATAGCGGCTTTGGATAAAGGTATCGTTTCAGATGACACGTTAAGTAATGATGCTCAATTGAATTGTAAATCAAATGTTACCCAAACGGGTATAAACCTCGAGGGTCAATTAAAGCAGAAATCCTTTTTTTATACGGTTGAAAAAAAGGACATCTGGATTTTCTTTTGTCAAAAGAAACTTTTGGGCCGTTCGAAAATGATGATGACTACCTTTTCGCTTTGTCCCTGTTATTAGCATCAACGAAAGAAACAATCCATAGAAAATATTTTTTAAATAAAATGTGTAGCGAGAGAATAAGAAATGGCAGCAATGTTATCGATGTGGGTGTTGGGACGGGTGAAATTACTTCCTATTTTTGTTCTAAATTAAAGAGCATAACGTTGGTTGATATCAATAAATCTGCACTTAATCAGGTTCGATTAAAGGAGCTATTTCCACAGCTAGAGATTCGTAAAATTGCAGACTCCATTTTAAATGTTGAGCTAGAAAATACTATTATGATGCTGCAGTTGTTTCCCATGTTTTATATTACTTAGACCTTGATCTGTGGAAAAAATGCCTAGATAGACTTTATAGCTCTTTAAGTGAAAAAGGGATCATTATTGTCGTTTTAAGTGGTGAGGGTGATAAGAAATTTTTAGCTAATAGCTTTGGGGGGGTAGAGTACGATATAAATCTTCCAGTGGATATTTTTTCGTCTTATGCTTCTAATAGCCATAAGGTGAAGGTGTATGATATTCACGAAGTGGTTAGTGTAAAATCCGTTGAACATGCCGTTTGTGTGGCGAGTATTTATTTAAATGATGCAAAAACCAACGCCAAAAAGCAAGACTTGATTAATCACTTGAACTGCTTTAATAAAGTTGGCGACGAATATAAATTTAACTTTATTCAGAGATTTGTTATACTTCAAAGACTGTAATTCTAAGGGTTTTTTCAGGGATGATGATAGCTTGGATGTTGAAAAAACACTCATAGACTTTCTTTTTTCTTACTGGTAAGACTGTCGTAACAGATTGCCGCCTGTTTTTCAATCGAGAAGTTAAAACGTAAGCGACAAAAAACTGAGAAAGCTATGTCCTTTCAAAACAGGACTTAAATACGGTGCCTAAAAAACACATATTTTAGCTCTTCTTGAGAGTAGTCTCTTTAATTTTATACCTGATCCTGCTTTATGGATCTAGACAATCTAATCGCCATTTTTTTTTTGAACTTTCCCAGTTTCAGGGTAAATAAAATATTCGACAGTCAATGGCTTTGGACCACCTCTTAGCAAAGGGTTATCAGCCCAGACAACCCGCGATGTTTTTTTTGGACCTTGTGAATTACCAAGCGCTTTGTCTTTCTTCCAGGCCGCTAGCACACCTTGCGCCCAACTAGAAACTAACTTCTTACTCTGATCCACTTGCTCAGGAGAAAGTTGAGAAAATTCCTTTTCATAAAGTTTACTGGTACCAAATAACAATCCTTGAATTTTATACACGGGTCCCATCACGTCTCGAAGATTAGCTGAAAGCTCTGGGTAATCGATAAATGCTGACCTAAGATTCTGAAACTCTCTCGTCTCAGATGGGAGAAAGCAAGCTTGTAAAATAACATCGGCATCTACACATTGCTGAATCTCTATTAGCTTTATTAAATTTAATGTAAAACAGGTCATAATACCTTGCATATGCTCCGGCAAAAACCCCTTCTGTTGATCTAGATACGCTCTAACTGCGACTCTATTAGTCATTTCCAAGTCCTCATAAATAATGCCCATTTTACCAGATGCTATAAGCCCATACCAGTTAATACAGACCCTTCTTGATCATCATCAGATTCTCGTTTACCCGTAACAGCTGAGCCGGTATCAGAGTCGTCGCCTGAAGCAGCATCCTCGCCAGCTTCGCTAGCATTCCCGGAAGACTGCTTTGAGTCGATTATACTTTCTAGCTCGTGATCGCAACTCTTATTCAACAGTGACTTCAACTGAGTCAACACTGCTTGTGTAACCTCATCAATATCAGTTTCATCATCGATCTCCCAATCTGCACAAATGCAACTAAAAAAAGGTGTTAATACAGCTTCCCGAAACCGTCTAATATCTGAATTTTTGTCAGTAATATCGTACCCATACTGTAAACCCGCTTGGGGATAAACAGTGAGAATAAGGTATAAATGCCTTGCGAGTACTGAATAAAGCGTTCCCTTATCATTGTTTCTGACACCTATTTCTGAACTCGCTTTTGCACCACCTCCACCTCCTGAAGTGGTTGCTTGTACCGCCGTCAATTCAGCTACCTTCCGATAATCAAGTAATCCATAAATATCTCTCGCTACCGATTCTGGCCGGTTAGCCTGAAGAACCTCCAACTGCTTCTTCAACTGATCACGCAACTTTTTAAATTCCCCCGTCATCCTAATTTTTTTTTTCGGTGGTTCCTGATTAGAAGCAGAAACGCAGCTTCCTGCAGATACATCTGCACTACCTCCCGCAGTAGATGAAGTAGCTTTTGATTTTTGGTTTTTTTTCGCAACCATCTCTTCTAGCTCGTCAATAGCATCCATAATTTTTTGAATTTCAGTTTTCAAATTGGTAGCTACCAAAAACGAGCTATCTGTGTTGTATCTATTTTTTCCTAAATAACGCTGATTCATGGACCTTATTGCCTCTTTCTCTAATACCTTTTTATTGTCTCCATGCTTAATGACTGGTACCTTAGGGCATTGAATAAAAGCAATTTCTCGTAAATTATTATAATACTCCAATGCCGCGGCAGAAACGTTTTGACATAAATTTCTAATTTTTAATATTCGCAATTTTTGTGCTGTTTTCTCCTGATGCTCATAAGCTTTAACATAAGAAAGACCTACTTCATCCAGAATATCTGATATTATTTCAACTTTCTTATCGGTAGGCGCATCATGCTGAAAATCCTCATGATCAATAGCCTGCAGCAATTGATTCTTCAATTCTATTTCTTTTCCATCTGTCCTAGGAGAATCATCTTTGCAAAAAAGATTAATGATTTTCGGTATCACCGTTTTAATATCTGCAACAACCTTCTCTTTTTCGACTAAAATAGTTTTAATGCGTTCAGACTGAAGCTTATTTAGTTGGGCAGTTAAGTGAATACCAGAATCACTAAATACTTCATTCAAGATATTTTCGGATCTTTTTAACAGTCTTGAATCATTATATTCCGTTAATGCTTCATCAATTTTAGTTATCAGGATTTTTAGGACTTCATTGTCAGGCCCTCTCAAAGCCAGAACACTCAGTCTTTTCACAAAATCATATAATTCTTTTCTTTTTTCTTCAATGCTAGTAGATACTCTATAAAATGGATTAGTGATCCCATAAACCAAAACGGTATACGCCGTAGTATGGTCAGCTTGCTTTCCGTGTTCCGTTTTTGGGCGGCCAGTTGTGCTGGATTGATTTTCTGTTGTTTTAACCAGCACCTTGTAGTTTACACGCTCTAGGATTTCTAAAGGAAGCTCCGGTCTGATCATTTTCCTTATTCTTTCAAGTATCTCAGGACTCTTATCCGAAGTTCCACCGCCACTACCGCCGCCTCCCCCAGAATCACGACCTAAACGCAAATGAGCTGTTTTTCTTTTTTGATCTCGAGACATTACTTTCACTTTTTGGTTAATAATTACTCAAAATATAGACTGTGTACATAAAATATGCAAAACTCAAGCCTGCGATTATTCGACACCCGTTAATCGACTTCAATCGTATCACCCCTCCCCTCTTACCTGTTTTTAAATCCGATACCGATGGATATTCTAAGTATGTACAGCCTGACAACACTCAACCGCTTATCTTCTCTTTTCTCGCCCTCTTATACCCAGGGCCTGCGCATGAAAACTTTTTATTTAAAATCAATCTAGAAGAGAGGATAGTGTTTTATTTTTCTTTCTACGGGAGGTAGAACATGCGTGATTCGTTCAATTATTTCGCAAATATTCAGGATCCAGGATCAAATCGTAACCAGAGGCACCCTCTAAGAACGCCAAATGGGACGAGCTTGCTCTCCAGTTTAGGAGGCATGGATAGCTTTAGCGGCATGGCAGATTTCACTGAAGCATACAGGGAAGAGCTGTCTAATTACTTCGATTTTCCTTCTGGCTAGCCCAGTCACGATACCTATGAGCGGTTTTGGGAAGGGGTTAATCCAAAAGAGTGTTATAGGACTTACACTAGACATCAGCAAGAAAAAGCCACTTTAGATTCGCGAGCTATTTCGATTTCCTTTTTCCCCCCACCTGGAGCTAACGAAGGAGCACTTAAACTGGCAATCAGATCTGATCGCCTTATCACTCTGTAACGAGACATCAGCTCAACTAGATTCGATGTACACTCCGCTTCAGCTCGTGTGAATGTTTTTTGCATGACTGCAGATACTTCAGCATAGCAGACTCCAATCTCTTGATCAGAGCAGCTTTCAGGCAAATAATCTCGATAGACTTTAGGGTCATGTAGGATATTATTCACCAAACACACATCCTCTAAAACCCCTTCTGGAACCCCTAATTTAAGATCGTCATATCCTTGCGATTTTGGATTTTGATTACACAAACGAAGTAAATCTAGAATATGATTAACACACCGAAAACGACTTTCTTTTAATGCGCTTAAAATCGTATTTCTAGCGAGATCTAGCATCATAACTGGGTTTTTGCCCATAACGGTACGATCTGGAAGATACTTAGCGCACATAGCCTCCATGAAACCCGCGTACGAAAACAATTGCGTTTGATATTTTTTATCAACACTTTCTTTCAGCTCGAGCAAAGCTCCAGAAATCGATTGAAAAAATGATTTTGCATGTGGAATAGTTGCTTCAAATTTTTCATCTTCGCCGAGACCTTCTATACAGACACCAAGATCAATAAAATCACTAATAATCAATGGATCACAATTCGATAATACTTGAATCCTCGAAATTGCATTAATTCTTGCCTGGGCAAGATGCGATGTGTTATTTTTTCCACAGGCTACTATAAAACTGAATGCATAAGCAGCATAGGCTTCAGAGTCTTGATTTGATATCCATAAATTGAAATGTTCGATAAATACATCAATGGTTTCAGGCTTCTCAAATTGAGCCAAATACACAAGATCCTGTCTGGCGACACGAAAACAATCTTTGATGATCTTTCTTTTGCCGACATCAGATGGTTGTAAACGCACAATGGCCATAGCCGTTACTTCTTTAATCCATTGCTGGTAATCTGCTTTTTCTCTACTCATCTGACTACCTATTTCATTCTTGTTGTTGATGTTGATTCTTGTGATGCTTCCTCATCACTGTTTGTACCTGATCCACTAGTAGAAGAATCAAGCGCATCGAATTGGGTTTTGACCACTTTATTTTGTGTGGCAAATAATATAATTTGTTTATTTACATCTTTTTTTGAAATCACCGTCAAGCATGTTGTAAAGAAAACGCGAAGCTAACTCATGAATTGACTTGTATCGCCTAGTGGGGGGGCAGTGGGAAATAGCGAAGCCGAAGAACGAGCAGTTACTAAAGCCTTTGCACCGCCACCGCCACTTCTTCTTGACATGATTTACATCCGACTTTATTGATTATGCTTTTATATACAAAAATTGCTAGATATTCAATTACCCTTAAGTAGGGGTTCAACTGCATAAGGGAATGAAATCCGCCATTGGCTATACTGCCTGCAGTCCAAGTGTGCGCCTAGCTCGTGATAGATTTATCCCATCCCTGGGTTAAATCGGATCGAAAAACCGCGCAGCCATAAAGCTCCAGCCGTCCTCATCACCAGCAACTGCAGCACCTACGGCTGCTTACGTACTGACTCTCAAATGACTCGACGCATCGTAATTGAAATGGATTGCTCAATTTGTCTTTTAGCCCATGCCAAAAGCGCTCAATTGGATTATATTCCAGCTTTTAATGGGACAGCACTGAGCATGATACTTGTATCTGTTCAAATTTTTGATAGACTGGCTATTTTGCGTGGAGCTAACCATGAGTGTACATCCCTTACTTAACGTAGCAACACGCGCAGCACGCTCGGCTAGTCGGGTTCTATTTCGCAGCTTTGAGAAACTCGAAGACAATCTACTGACCCCTGTACGCCGTCGCGCCTTATCCGAGCGAATCCAAAATGAGGTTGCAAAAGAACTGACCGACCAGATTCAAAGCCTCTATCCTAGGCATGAGTTATGCCATACGCATCATTCTGCTGGTCAGCCGATCAGAGAACACCGTTGGATCATCGATGCGGTAGATGCCGGCGAAAACCTACAGCGTGGACTGCCTCATTTTGCCATTACGGTGGCTTACCAGCTCAATGGTGTGACGACCGTTGGCCTGGTACATAATCCGATTCAAGATGAGACTTTTTCCGCGGTTATCGGCCAAGGCGCTTTATTAGGGCAGAAACGAATCCGAACAAATACCAATGTCAGAACCTTAAGTAGCGCACTGATCGCAGGGAACATTCGTCTTATTACCAAACACGCGGCTGGTCACTATCGCAGCGGATCAGATTCCCTCGATATCGCTTATGTGGCTGCTGGCCGCTTAGATGGATTTTGCAGCACCAATAACAAACCACAAGACTTAAGTGCTGGATTGCTGATCGCTAAAGAAGCAGGAGCACTAACCACCTCACTCGGTGATGAAGAAGCCTCTGGCATAAGCACTCATTTATTAGTTTCTCACCCGAAGCTTCATAAGCAGATGCTCGATTGCTTGCATCAAGCCTAATATTCGAGACCTTGTCAACAAATCGAGTCAGGCATCTCAAAACAAGCTGTTTTTAAACGCCTCTTGGACAACAAAGATCTTCTAATGACCAACGCGTTTTGACCTCAATTCCATCGCCGTCACGCTCGCCAGCACGAAGCCTAAGCCCACCTACCACCGCAACCATTGCTGCATTATCGGTACAAAACTCATGGCGCGGATAAAACACCTGAACACCTTGTTCTGATAGCTTTTCAGCAAATATCTTTCGCAAATTCTTGTTGGCACTCACCCCCCCTGCTACAACCAACTCCTTATCCCCTGTTATTTCTAATGCTCTTTTTGTTTTTCGCAGCAATACATCAATAACAGCTTCTTGAAATGACGCAGAAATATCTGCAGCCAATTGATTATTGGCATGCGCATCCTCGCTTTTATTTTTAATAAAACACTGCGCAGCATGTGTTTTTAAGCCGCTAAAGCTAAACTCGCAACCAGGATGACGCAACATTGGACGCGGAAAGCGAAAACGCATCGAATCGCCTTTCTCAGCAAGCTTTGCCAACGCAGGACCTCCGGGATAGGCAAGACCCAAATATTTAGCTGTTTTATCAAAAGCCTCGCCAGCGGCATCATCAACCGTTTCACCCAAAACCCGATACTGACCCAAACCGTGTACCTGTACTAACAGCGTATGACCACCCGAAACCAACAGGGATAAAAAAGGATAACTCGGCACAGAGACTTCTAGCATGACCGCTAACAAATGCGCCTCCAAATGATGAACGCCCAATGATGGAATTCCCCAGCCATAAGCCAATGATCGAGCCACAGTAGCTCCAACCATCAAAGCACCAACCAAACCCGGCCCTTTCGTATAAGCTATCCCTGAAAGATCAGATCCGCAAAGCTTTGCCTCCTCCAAACTACGAAAAACCAAAGGCAGTAACTGACGAATATGATCACGAGAAGCAAGCTCGGGAACCACACCACCATAAGGAGCATGCAAGGCAGTTTGGCTATAAACGTGATGAGCCAGCAAAGAGCGATCAGCTACGGAATAAAGGGCAACCGCGGTCTCATCGCAAGAACTCTCTATGGCTAATAGGGGAGACATAAATTCACCTGAACACAAATCTGCCATATTAGTGGACGACACGCTAAGATGCAATTAAACTGCTAACAAAAATGAGAAACCCTCTGAATCCATTTAAGAGGACTCTCAACTTCTCATAAGGACAGCATATGGTTATCTTTCTACGCAAGGCAATTATTCGTTTAATTCTGCTTGGTTCTTTTAGCACAACACTTGCATCTGAAGCCAATGAATACCAAATTGAGCTCCTCCTTTTTTCCCACATAACGCCTGCTGGTATTCAAGCAGAGCATTGGCCTGCTGAAATAGGCAGTATGCCGAAAAAAACGATTGCACTGAAACCCCTTTCATTATCCGGATTAGCCAACTACCCTACGCAAACCTATTTACCGAAGTCCGCTTGGAATCTAACCCATGAAGCTAACCTGATCCAACAAAAATGGAATGGCACGATTCTTTACCATCAAGCTTGGCGAATGAGCCAATTAGAACTGCGAAAACCACTATCTTTTCTGATCCAGAATAACGCCCTCCCTGTTTCTAACGACCAAAGCAGTGAAGAGCCTAGCACAAACACTAAATTTTTCGGGAGCTTAACTATCCAACTAATCCACTATTTCAATACCACGTTACAACTCACCCTCATTGAACCGAGTAAACATATAAAATCTAATTTAACACCTGAAGCGAACCCCTGCTGGCATGAGCACAAATGCTATTTTAATTTTAATGTAGAAAGCAGAACGCGCAGCCAAGTACTGAACTAGGTGCAAAATCCTCGTTAAACAGATCAAAACACGCCTCAACCCTTCTGCTTTACAAAACTTGATCTTGTCACACAACGGGGGTTCTGATAAAATCCAATATCTGACTAACGGTAATACGGTATGTTATTTCATAACTTAAAAATACGGAGTTCATATGAGCGCTGACACTATCGATACGCCTGATAGACCAAGCTTTACACTCGATCCAGCTACGGCACAAGCACTTATCGCAGCCACTCCGCGTTTCCTTTCCTGGCTTCAAGGAGAGTCGTCAGATGAAAAAATAAAAGTTGACCTCCTCACACGCCTGATTTCTCAAGCTCACAAAACTGTCGACAACTTTAAAAAACCGATTATAACTCTCTTTTCAACCTACTTAAGTTATTACGCGTGGACTAAAAGCGGTAACGCGTATGCTGCTCTTTTCGCAGGAGTTGCCGCTCAAGCCAATAGCACTCAGCTCTTTAAAAAAATACAAGATAATTTAAGTGCTTTTAAAGAAAACTATCTAAAACAACTCGCTATAAACGCACTCAGCGAAGATCAGTTAGACCTTGTGGAAAAAACAAAATCCTTTATCGCACCAGACGACCGTCTACTTGTGCTTTTTGGGATCGATAACACGAAGACCGATTACACACAAATAACGGGCTACGCAAACAGATTAAATGAAATGCGTTACCTCTTTTTAACTTATTTTCCACAAACCGCTGACTCAAAAAACCATATCTTTGGCGCCACTGTTTTACCTAATCTAAATTCGCCAGATGCAGATTTTCACAAAAAGAGAGATAATTTTACAATACACGCACACAGTAGAACATCCACCGAGGCCTACCAATACGCATCAACTGCCCACAATCAATGCTCCCTCTTAGTCAAGCAAGTCAACGAATCAAACATCCAAGGGTTTTCCGAAATAACTGCGATTCTTGACCAAATTAACGAATCTATGCGGAAGATTAGAAACCTCCACAATGGCATTCGAAATACTGCTAAAAAACCACTGGATAAGGCGGCTGATATTTTATTAACGGGATTATTCAATGCCCATATAGAAACCATATCCTCTATCGGAGAAATACTAGACAACCTAACCGATTCAACAGCAGAGCATCTACTGATCGAATCTCCTACTACAGAAGAAAAAACAGAACTTAACACAAAAATTACTACTCAGACAAAATCCATAAAAAATCTACACCGAACACTTAAAAACGCACATAAAAGTTTTTCAGACCGATTTCAGTCAGATTTCCCAGCTATTAAAGAGACAAACCCTCCCTCTCATTATGAAGAGCAAACTGAGGATTCTTTTTGTCTAACTGCAGCAATGAATATGGGCATTGAGCAACTCAAAAATTCCCATCCACATGTGCTCGGTGATTTATCTGCTGATACCGTTTTACCTGAATACACGACGAGTCAAAACGAAACACCTCAAACCACGCTTCGCCGAAAAATTGTTTCGATTTATAAAGCAGCGCGAGGGGGTGAAATTGTTTTTCCTCCGATAGAAAACAATCACCCGCTTTATCTAGCCGATAGAACGCCTGAAGGAAGTCTGACCAATGAGGTAGTTGAATGCCTTACCTCACCTGACGCTTGCTTTGTGATGCAACAAGCGCTCAATACGGCAACCACCTCTCACGTAGAAAATGCTTCCAAATCCGCTATAGATGCGGTAACGACAGCAATGGGAGCACCAAAAGGTGTGACTAGCGTAATCTCGAGCCTAGGGGCAGCCCTCACAACGACTGTATATGGCCAACTTGTAACATCTTCACTTATTCAAACCCTTGCGGGTGTCATCGCAGTCACAGATCACTCTTGCCGAGAAGATGATTTAGCCGAAAAGACTGTTTATCGCATAAAACCTGTTGCGGCCCGCAGGGAAAATTCTCCCCTCTTATATCTAGCAGCAAAACGATTTGGCGAAAGACAATCCTCATTCACTGACGGCGCGGGGGATGTCGCTGTCTATGCTCTCAATAAAAACAGCCTAAAAAGCTTAGCGTGTACTCATTTCAAGAGTCAGATTGATTTGATCCAAAAAATTGAAACCGAACTATCCGAAAAAAATGACAACGAGACAGTACGTGCTTATAAAATACTTCTGCTTAATTCCATCATTCGTTATACCGAAAACATCAACTCTTTAGTAGGATTATACGATGGAAGTCTTGAAAAAGGGCACTTACAGAACTCACTCGGGGTAGAGAAAACTGAACTAGAAGCGAAATTAGCGCTTATTAAATCCGATTTCTTCAAAAATTTTCCAGAAGAGAAATTAACATTCAATCGCATTTATAAAAAAACAAACAAACATCTTTTGGGTATTTTTAAAATTCATGCTTTAGAGACCAACCAGCTTCCTTTATTCATCAAAGCTAGACAGAAAATCAGTCAGGTCGACTCGGTAACACACGAAGAATCGAATCGCTCACTCGAGAGCCTGATGACGTTACGCAATCATAAGGGGAAAACACTCTCTGATTTACCAACTATCATCTCCAAAAACTTAAATCGGTCTCTGCAAGAACACCTTTCACAATCGGATCCCAGCGACCTAGAAGAAGCTCGCTTATTAGAAGAAGAGCTAATGCAAGCCAACTCTAAGTTAGCCGAGGCGAAAAAAACCTTACAGACTATCTCTGCTAACTTTAGAAAAGAAAATTCTACACAAAAAAAACAAGCAGAGGCTGCTGTCAAGGAAGCTCAAGAACAATTAAACCGAATTCAACCTGCTCATTCTGAATACAAAACGAATAAAAAAGCGAAAAAACGCCAGGCCATTGATGAATGGATTGACCGTACGATTACTACTGCATTAGCTGAACATGGGAGCACTAGCCCAAGTTTGAAGCATGCGATTATCGATCAACTCACGCCAATAATCTACGAATTTTTGGAACCCGGACAATCACCAAAATTCAGTTTTGTTCAACAAACCATTGATAGAGTCAGCAACTGGTTTGGCCGTGAGGATTCAGCTAAGCAGTCTTTATTATCTCATATAACAGAAAAGACCAATGAGGCGATCACAAATTTTATTTGTACCCAAATAACTCCTCCTAGCAGTGATGGTGGTGGTGGCGGTAACAAAAACGAAACGGATCTTTTAGTCAGCAGGCTACGCTATCAACTAAACGCAAGTAATGACGGCCTAAAGAATCTAAATTCAACGCTCTTTGATTTGCTTGTAGTTGTTCAAGACATGAAAGCATTCACCTCTGATATCGGACGATTAGAAAAGTTGAACCTTATGTTATGTATTATCACTCGCGGAATTAAACAAGCAAGACTCATCGATACGTCAGGTGCCACCCATGATGAGGTAGAAGAAAAAAGAAACGCTCTTCTTCAAGGTGTCTTTAACCAGGTCGTGGCTACCGCTGCTCTACATCGAGGATTGATTGTTTGGCATAAAAAACAAATTACGTATACACTCAAAAATTTTATTTATTTTGCAACCACTAATCCAAATATACGCCCATTGATTTCTCAGTCTTTTACAGATAGTACTACCTTCCATGAAATGAGTGATGCCGGGCGTTTGGAGCTTGAAACTAATTTCCACACTCAAACAAGAAGGATTAGCTCTAAAAGCAGACTGGGGGCAGATTCAAGCCTCACAAAAAGCGATGCCTGGGTCATCGCTCGAAATAGCTCAAACCAGTATCTAGATAGCCAAAAAGAACAGCTCTCGGGTGAAGCCGGAATCGCTCGTTACCATGAAGCAACAAAAGCTCACCTAACCAGCCGTGGCTATCTATTTTTCAAGAGCATTCAGCTTCACAGAAACGCAGCTGAGTCGCAACAAATAGGTTGTCATTAGATTACTGGTCAGGGAACATAACAGTCAATCTTTTAGGGCACACGCGACTTTTTTAGCACGCATTAAAACCCATTGCCCTTCACCATACAGTGTTTTGGTTGACTTAAACGTCACTTGCCAGTAATCCATCCGCAAGTGATCCAAGGCTACCCCTAACCATCCTGGCGATCCACCTTTATGGATATTCAAAACCATACGAAATTCATGAGAAACACGCGCTAGTTCCCCAATCAAGACAGGAAGGTCGCTCTCTGGTTTTTCCACAGCGACAGATAAGGCCAAATCAAAAGACTGATCGGCAAAAGCTAAATGCGTATCACCCGAAAAAGCATAACGCCCTGTTCGTACACCTACTGAATAGTCGGTCAAAAAAATATCACTCATTTTTTGCCAACGACGCACAACACGCGAGGTGTCACCTGGCAATGAACCATTTTCACCCATGCAGGCGACTTGCTCGACCTTCAGCTGCTGCATCCGATCTGTGACATGCTCCTCCATCGAATCCTGCTCTAGCGTATACAAAGGGCTTGCACTGACTACCTGATAACCTAGCGCAGTCATCTGAACATTGAAACTAGATACCACAGCTGAAAATTCAAGTATCCGTCGACTGACGATTGGGTGTGTTAAACGAAAAAGAGAGCGGTAATCTTTTAACGAATACACCCAACGAATCGGGGCCAATGGCTGTGTTGTCATCTTCCGTGTTGGCATGGTTAAATAGAATTCCTATTTCAAAGTCAACCGCTAAGGGAGTATGATATGTTCAATGGGCCTGATTTGCAATTGACTGAAATGCAACAGATGCTGCGTGAAGCAGTGTACCAATTCAGCCAAACTGAAATCGCCCCACTCGCAGAAAAAATAGACAAAAACAACACTTTTCCACGCGACCTATGGCCCAAAATGGGAGAGCTTGGTTTACATGGCATTACTGTCAAAGAAGCTCACGGTGGAACAGACATGGGCTACCTAGCGCATGTCATTGCCATGGAAGAAATCAGTCGTGCTTCTGCATCTGTGGGGCTCAGTTATGGCGCCCACTCTAATCTTTGCATTAATCAGCTCGCACGCTTTGGAACCGATGATCAACTCAAGCAGTTCTTACCTCCCTTAATTCGTGGTGAACACGTGGGTGCATTAGCGATGAGTGAAGCAGGCTCTGGATCAGATGTCATGAGTATGCGCTGTCATGCCAACGATACTGGCAGTCATTTCATATTAAACGGCACCAAGATGTGGATCACCAATGGAACGCTTGCTAATATCTTAATTGTGTACGCAAAGACAGACCCTACAAAAGGTAAGCATGGGATCAGTACTTTTATCATCAAAAACGACATGCCCGGTTTTAAAACGGCAGGAAAGCTCGATAAACTCGGGATGCGAGGCTCCGATACCTGCGAACTAATTTTTGAAAACTGTCCCGTCCCCCACTCACACTTACTCGGTGAGTTAAACGGAGGACTGCCTATCTTGATGAGTGGTCTTGACTACGAAAGAACGATTCTCGCTGCAGGCCCCCTTGGCATCATGCAAGCCTGCTTAGATATTGTTTTGCCCTATGTGACCGAGCGAAAGCAATTTGGTAAAGCGATTGGCGAGTTTCAAATGATTCAATCCAAAGTTGCGAATATGTATACTCAGCTCAATGCCTCCCGCGCCCTACTCTACTCGGTTGCCCGTGCTTGCGACAACCAGACATGCACGAGCAAAGATGCCGCAGCCGCTATTTTATTCTGTGCTGAAAACGCCACTCAAATCGCATTAGATGCCATTCAAATACTGGGCGGAAACGGCTATATCAACGAATACCCAACAGGTCGCCTTTTGCGAGATGCCAAGCTCTATGAAATTGGTGCTGGAACCTCTGAAATTAGACGCTTGATTATTGCTCGCGAATTATTTAAGGACTATTTATGAAAGAAAATGATGTTGTAATTGTCAGCGCCAAAAGAACCCCACTGGGCTCTTTTGGAGGCACATTGGCCACTGTCAGTGCACCGATACTTGGCAGCATTGTGATCCAAGCAGTCCTCGCTGACAGTGGCGTTTCTATTAACCTAGTCGATTCTGTCACACTGGGCTGTGTACTCACTGCCGGATTACGACAAGCGCCTACACGTCAAGCAGCTATCGCTGCAGGACTTCCTATCAGCGTACCTTGCACCACAGTGAACAAAGTCTGCGGATCGAGTCTTCAAGCGATTATCTACGGCTGCCATGAATTAATAGCCACTTCATCTCACTGTGTTATCGTCGGTGGAATGGAAAGCATGAGTCAAGCACCTTATCTTTTACCGACGACTCGTTTTGGACAACGCCTTGGTCACGGAAAAATACAGGATCATATCTTCTACGATGGTTTAGAAAATGCGTATGGCGATCATGGTCTGATGGGTTTTTTTGCAGATGCCACCAGTGCTAAATATGGTTTTTCCCGAAAAAATCTGGATGATTTTGCGATAGAATCCACTCGTCGAGCCCGTGACGCACAGCAAAAAGGTTATTTTAACGCAACAATCACTCCGGTAGAAATAAACACTTCGCCAGAAAAACGGATGATTGATCAAGATGAAGGGCCAGAAAAAGCAAAGCCCGAAAAAATTCCCACTTTGAAACCTGCATTCTCAAAAGATGGCGTGACCACAGCTGCTAATTCTAGCTCTATTTCTGATGGTGCAGCTGCCTTAATCCTAATGACTGCTAAAGCAGCTAAAGAACAAGGATTAAAACCACTGGCAAAAATTCTTGGTTACGCCGGATACGCTCAGGAACCAGAATGGTTTACCACTGCACCCATTGGAGCAATCACACGTTTACTAAAACAACTAAACTGGACATCCGCTGATGTTGATTGCTACGAAATAAATGAAGCCTTCGCTGTTGTGACGCTGGCTTCGATCCGTGAACTCAAATTAGATCCTAATAAAGTGAACACCTTTGGCGGTGCTGTTGCCTTAGGACATCCGATTGGCGCCACAGGTGCACGGTTGCTCGTTACACTACTCAATCAATTGCAACAAAAAAATCTCAACACAGGCATTGCTAGCGCTTGCATCGGTGGCGGCGAAGCATTAGCTATCGCTATTGAACGATTAACCTAAGGGAAATAATGAGTCACGAAAAAAACCGACAGGCGCTCGAACAACAGTGTAAGAAACTCACTGAAACTCTCGAGTCAATCACTCGTCGCCCCTGTCATAAAGCACGACAACTCAACGTTCGAGCTCGAATTGATCATTTACTTGATGCACAGTCTCCCTTTTTAGAGCTCTCTGCATTAGCTGGATACGAATTGTATCCAGATACAGAACTAGTAGCGGCGGGTTTAGTGACGGGCATTGGTTTGATCCATAACACAGAATGTATGATTGTTGCCAATGACCCGACTGTTAAGGGTGGAACCTATTTCCCTATCACCGTGAAAAAACACTTACGCGCACAGGAAATTGCTTTGCAAAATAATTTGCCTTGTATCTACCTCGTTGATTCCGGTGGCGCATACCTACCGGGACAAGATGAGGTCTTTCCAGACAAAGAAGGATTCGGACGTATTTTTTACAATCAAGCCCATATGTCTTCGAAAAATATTCCTCAGATTGCCGTCGTCATGGGGTCTTGTACAGCAGGTGGGGCGTATATCCCGGCGATGGCTGATCAAAGCATCATGGTAGAGGGACAAGCCACTATTTTTTTAGGAGGGCCGCCTCTGGTAAAAGCAGCTACGGGTGAAGTTGTGAGCGCTGAAGAGCTGGGTGGTGCAACTGCACACTGCCATCACTCCGGTGTCGCTGATTACCATGCAGTTAACGAAGTGGAGGCACTCAACTACGCGAGATCTTGCATCGCTCATTTAAATCGACGCAAGCAAGTAACACTCGATATAAAAGAGCCGAAGCAACCCAAGCGAAATCCCAGCAACATCATGGATATTATCCCTGAAAACTCGCGTCAACCGTATGATGTTCGCGAAATCATTGACTGCCTCGTAGATGACTCTCAGTTTAATGAATTTAAAAAAACCTACGGGGAGACCTTGGTGTGTGGTTTTGCCCACATTCACGGTTATCCCGTGGGGATTATTGGCAACAACGGCATTTTATTTTCGGAATCTGCTTTAAAAGGTACTCACTTCATTGCGTTATGCTCAAAACGTAAAATACCGCTTTTATTTTTACAAAATATTAGCGGCTTTATGGTCGGTAAAAAATACGAACATAATGGCATAGCCAAACACGGTGCCAAGTTAGTCACTGCTGTGGCGACTAGCGCTGTCCCGAAAATAACGATCTTAATTGGTGGTTCACATGGCGCTGGTAATTATGCCATGTGCGGTCGTGCTTATAGTCCTAATTTTTTATACATGTGGCCCAATGCACGGATTTCTGTGATGGGTGGTGATCAAGCAGCCCTAGTCATGTCACAGGTGAAAGAAATGCAACTGAAAAACCGAAATGAAATCTGGAACGATCAGGAAAAATCGGATTATGAAGATGAAATCAAAGCGTTATATGAAAATCAATCCAACCCCTACTACGCGAGTGCTCGCTTATGGGATGATGGCGTTATACATCCGATAGATACCCGACACGTGATTGCTTTATCGCTTTCAGCTACGCTAAATGCGGCTATTGAAGATACAAATTTTGGTGTTTTCCGCATGTAAGGAATAAAATATGAGTCACACTACCGTTGACATAGAAAAAAAAGGCAGCTGCTTAACCATCCACTTAAATCGACCCAAGCAACGCAATGCAATCAATGAACAAATGATTTACGAGCTAACATCAGCATTTGCGAATGCCGTCAATGACCCTGACTTACGCGTGATTTTATTACGCGGCAATGGACAAAGTTTTTCTGCGGGTGCAGATATCCATTGGATGCAGAAAATGGCTAGCTTTACGCAAGAGCAAAACCAGACTGATGCACAAACCCTTGCGCACCTATTAAAGGTTATCTTTAATTGCCCTATTCCAACACTTGCATCTGTTCAGGGTCATGTATTTGGGGGAGGAGTCGGTATCTTAGCCGCTTGCGATACGGTTATTGCAGAAAAAAATACGGCGTTTTGTCTCTCTGAAGTTAAACTAGGCTTAATACCCGCTACGATTTACCCCTATGTTTTACATCGGATGGGTGCGGGCGCCACAACACATTTGAGCTTGACTGCCACTGTCTTCCATGCAGCTGATGCAAAACTCAATGGCTTGGTGCATGAAATTTCGGAAAGCTCAGAACTCGACAATAAAACGCTGGCTTTGATTGAAGCTATTCAAAAAAATTCACCGCTCGCTTGCCGAGCTGCTAAGAAATTGATTCGTGAAATATTGCCTATTCCTGAACATCTTTGCCAATTAACAAGCGAGCGATTAGCTGCGATTCGGATTTCTCCTCAAGGACAAGAAGGGCTCCGTGCATTTTTAGAAAAACGTCAGCCGAATTGGATTGAAGACGAGGCCTTATGATCAAACGCCTACTCATTGCTAACCGCGGTGAAATCGCTTGCCGTATCATCCGTAGCGCAAAAAAACTCGACATCCAAACCATTGCCATTTACTCAGATCCCGATATAAAAGCACAACATGTCCTCCAAGCAAACGAGTCTTATGCCTTAGGCGCAGATAAAGCGACAGAAAGTTATTTAAATAGCGATAAAATCTTAGCGATTGCCAAAGAGGCTCGTGCTGATGCGATTCACCCTGGATATGGCTTTTTGGCAGAAGATGGCGATTTTTCTCGCGCCGTTTCAGAAGCAGGTTTCATTTTTGTGGGGCCCTCTGGTCATTGCATCGACCTAATGGGCAATAAAGAAAGTGCAAAAGCTTGTGCGAGTGAAGCCGGCCTACCTATTGCAAAAGACTACCGCGGTGAGATGCAAGATAAAATGAAAGTGGCGGAAGCAGCGCAAGCTATAGGCTTTCCACTACTCGTAAAAGCCTCTGCTGGTGGTGGTGGAAAAGGGATGCGGCTAGTTTATCAACTCGAAGAACTACACAACTCAATCGATTCAGCAGCACGTGAAGCACAGGCAAGTTTTGGTAACTCTGCTGTTTTTTTAGAACAATACATCTGTCCTGCTAGACACATCGAAGTGCAGATTGCACGAGACATGCATGGTAATGCAATTCACCTTTACACCCGAGACTGTTCGATTCAACGACGACATCAAAAAGTGGTTGAAGAGGCGCCTGCAAATATCACTCAAACACTAGAAACAGCGATGTGCTCTGAATCCATTAAGTTGGCGAATCACATTAATTATGTCGGATTGGGAACACTCGAATTTCTACTGGATAATCATAATCAATTCTATTTTATGGAGATGAATACTCGCTTGCAGGTAGAGCATCCCATTACAGAAATGATCACCCGACAAGATTGTGTGGCGATGCAACTAAACATAGCAGCTGGTAAAGAACTTGCTTTAACTCAAGCTGATATCACTTGCACAGGACACGCCATTGAAGCACGAATTTGTGCTGAAAATCCACTGCAAAATTTCATGCCCAGCACAGGAACACTACGCATTTTCAAACCGCCGATAAATACACGTTTTGATACTGGCTTCATTCAAGGAGATGAGATTTCATCTTTTTATGATTCGATGATTGCCAAAGTAATCAGTTATGGAAAAAATCGAACTGAAGCCATCCAATGCCTGAAAAAAGCCTTGTGTACGACTCACCTTGTTGGACTTCATACGAATCTAGAATTTTTACATGCCATCCTTCAGTCTGCTCCCTTTAAACAGGACGTCATTTCTACCGAATTTATTGATCAAAATTTTGAATTGCTCGAGAAAAACATCACTGAATTATCGACTGATGACCTACAGGCTTGCGCTGCTGCCTACTTAACTTTCAAAACACAACAGAGCAAACCGCCTTGTTCAAATGACTATTTCTCACCCTGGTTAGTCCAGAAAAATTGGCGACAAGCAGGAAGCCAGGTAGAAGCCTTGAACCTAGAAGTCAATGGAGAATACTTTGAAATAACCCTACCCACCATTATCTCTCAACAAGAGCATGGAGCTTCAAATCCCATCCAACATAATCTGGAGGCAAACGAATGGACCTCCTATGAATCCGATCACTTACTCCATGTTTTTTTTCGGGGCAAACAACTGCGTATTTCAACAGGAATACATCCGGGTAAAATTTCTGAATTAGTGAACAATCATTCTACTTTAAGCTCTCCTATGCCTGGGACAATCACACACGTTTTCGTCAAAATAGGCGATTTCATTGAAGCCGGTCAACTACTTGTTTGTATTGAGGCAATGAAAATGGAATACGCTATTAAAGCGCCAAAATCAGCGACTATTAAACAGGTTTATGTCAAATCAGGTGATACGACGCGAGAAAATAATCCTTTAATTGAGCTTGATTTCTCAACCAGACCTTCGTAAAGCTTAGCACTCTACTCACAGAAAAAAGCGTTCTCCGCGAATTCAGGTCTTAGCCCAAAAGAGGTATTTCTAATTCCTCTGGGAATACCTCGTAGAATAGGTTATTAGTTTCGTATATGTCGAACTCAATCGCTGCCGCTGCTCTAGGTGGTTTAGGTCAATTAAATCCATCGGCTGGTGCTGCCAAGAGCAAGCATAGACTGCTTTTTTTCGCTTGCCGGTTGTTGGATCCACCTGCCATTGTAAGCACTGAGCACACACCCCTTTTAACATACATTGCATCGGACCATAGGTAGATCCCACCCAATAAACATCGTCTTTTAAGTTGTTTTTCCATGCATTCGCACGCGCTGATTGAACCTGGCATAACAATTCTTTATCCCCTATGGCATGAACTGCTGTGACATCTGGGTATTTCAACATTGCATCGATCCAATTTTCTTGCGTGATTTCGTCAACACTCTCTAAGAGCTGTTCACGGGTAAAATTAGCATCCGAGGTATTGAGCCAAATCACTCGATGCCCGTGGGTTTTCCACGCAGGTGCGACTGAACGTAAATAAACCGCTGCCAAAAAACCACCGATAACAACCATTGTCTCTTGTTTATCCGAACCTAGTTTTGTCCAAACACCTGTTGGTCCCATCACACTCATATCCGTACCCATCAAAAGGGTACGTCCCTCCACCCAAAATACCAAACAATCGGGATAAACCTTATCAACTGAGCCCAACAAGGCCAATGGCTCTTGTGTAGGATTAATACGGTTACCTACGCGATAAAATTGACCCGGTTGATGCTGCTTAACCAACCAGGGCGCGCGTATAACCCATTGACTCACTGTTTCTGAAATCGGATGAATCGCTTCTAGATACGGAGTGAATTTATCCACTATTTCAGCTTTCATCACCTGAAAATCATGAGTGAACGATGCGCGATTGATGCTCGCTAAAATTTGAGGTAAGGCTATTTTTCCAGACGCAATCGCCTTTACCACACTTCCATGAAACCAAGGATGCGCATCTCCCAATAAACTCACTCGATGCTCACCTTCCTTGTAACTAGTCAACATACCAATCTGACTCGATTTGCAATGACCCTCTTCTCGCTCTTCTAGAATTAAATGATCCTTTGAAAAACGATGCGGCCTATAACTCTTATTTTTCTTTAAAAATGTACCCGGATGCTCAAACTCATATGCCACATTAGGTGTTGAACCTGTTGCACATAAAACAGAGCGCGCTGGTAAGATCAACTCATCCGAGGTTGAACACCAACCCTCTTGAGTTTTTTCTTGACGAAGAAAACGCATGGAAACCACCGCTCCTGTTTCATCACAAATAGCAGCAATCGGCTCTAAACATTCACGGTAGTGAAGACCTTCTTGCAATGCTTTTTCTAGCTCTTCATGATTATGCCGATAAGCCGGTGAATCCTCCATTCGCTTGCGATAAACAATACAAACTCCACCATAACGGTGTAAAAAAGACGCTGTATCGATAGGCGTATTTTCTTTTTTATATTTATCCCAAGCAGCTGCATGAAACAACCATTCTTCTAAACAAGCTCGATCAATCTCGTCAAATAATTCCCAGGCTTTTTCTTCACCAGCGCTTTTAACCAACTTTCTGAATCGACGCTCCACTTCCTCTATTTGTTGAATATAATACGCTTGTACTTCTGTCGCTGTATCTACAGCGGTTAAGCCACCACCGATCACGACGGCTGGTAAGCGTATCTGTAACGCGAATTGAGAATGAGGACGACCGGCACCCGTTAATTGTAACGCCATTAAAAAATCATTGGCCTGACGCATACCAGGAGCCAAGCTACCCGGAATAGCGAGCTCTCGCGACAAACCTGCTCCTACGGCTAAGCACAAATGATCAAAACCCAATTCCCAAACATCCGCAAGAGTGATCGTGCCACCAAAACGAACATCACCCAAGACTGATAAATATGGCCGTCGCTGGAACAGCAATTGAATTAACGTTAAGAAGTTTTTATTCCAACGAGCAGTAATTCCATACTCAGCAACACCACCAAAACCACGAAGGGGTCGAGTCGACAACGGTTCTGATATCATACTCCAGTTACGAATAGGAACGTCACACCACGCTTCTGGCAAAGGCTGAATACGCAAACCATCGGCTGCAACAACACCACAACCCGCCATTAATAAATGGTGCACTGCTGAAATACCCGCTGGGCCCAAGCCCATGACCCAGACCTTTTTTCCATTGTATGGCTGCTCGAGTGCTTGCTCCCGTCGCATTGGATTCCAGCGCATCAAAATATCATAAATTTCTACCCCCCATGGCAATTCCAACACCTTTAAAACAATGCCTGTTTCTACTTCTGGTGTATTTACCGGGTTTTTTTTCTGATAAATGCAGGACTTCATGCAATCATTGCAAATTCGATGCCCCGTCAATGCGCACAATGGATTATCAACCATCACGACTGCAAAGGCCGCTAATAAATCGCCGCTTGCATAGAGCTGATGCATTTGAGATATTTTTTCTTCTACAGGGCAACCGAGCATCCATTCACCCGTTATATGTTTGCGCCACTGCATGGGTTTCTCATTTTTTTTAACCGGAAATCCCCTGCTGCAAAAATCACCCTGTTTATCGTGACAGTACAAACAATAATGTGCTTCGTTTTTTTTCTCTGTATCTGACATCCCCAGATCTGTCAAATTAAAGCCTTGACGAAAGCGACGCTTATTTTTTTCAATCAAACGATAACCATCGTATCGCTCTGTTTGGATCAGCTCATTTAAGTTCAACCGAACAGGAAAGTGAGATGCCGTCTCATCTTGTAACGCCTGCTTACGAAAGGCGTCTAAAGGCTCTTTTATCTCGACGAAACCGCTTGTCAAAAACTCAGCAACACAAGGCGCAAAATTCACTAACCAGTTTTCATAATGCGCGTCTTCGAACCGAGAGTCGCGAAAATTAGTTAGCTCTACCGCTTTTGATGGATACTCCATAGCCAACCAATCGCAAAAAATCTGATCAAGCTGCTGTATGCCACGCGCTTCTCGCAACAATAAATAAGGTATTCCGAATAAGGTATTGAACTCATCCATAGTAATCCATCAATTTTTCACATAGAATACCCGATCATAGCAACCCAGAAAGCCGAAGGAAAGAAAATGGGCAAAGTCATTAAAAATTACATCAGTGAGATTGACAAGCACTTGGCTGCATACAACCAAATACATCCCAAAACAGCCTCACAACAAACAGAGATCGACAAATATGCACGAATTCATAGAATGCGAGATACCCCCGTTAACCAACCCGATCCTGAAGAAGATATTTGGGATTTTTAGATCTCTGCTTTACTTGAATCACCTGCGCCTTGATTATTAGTACTATCAAGAAACAAGTTCATACGATCCCTTTCAGAATCGATTCCTCCACGTTTTTTCCTATTACGAGCAGCATCAAAAGACGACACAGAACTCAACTTAGGTCTCCGACCTGGCTCGAAGCAGCTGCTTCTCTCTACGCTAAAAAACGCATCCACTAACATTTTTAATGAACTGAGATGAAAATAAACTTCGCCCAATGCGCCCATCAGAGTGCAGACTATTCCTAGTGCAGTTTCTAGGAAATCAGCGGCTGTTTCAACATCCTGAACCACTAAAAAATCAGCTGTCATCATCGTAAAATGTCCTAACGCTAAATAAGTCATTAGGCTTAGATAAAAAGTCCTAACTGGACAGTTTTTTCTTTCGGGCATTGGAAAGCATCCTGCTGGTTTTTCAGTGGCTTCTGGCTCCTGATCGACGCTCTGACTTTTTTGTTTTTTCTTACATAATCGAATCGTATCAAAGATCTCAAAAATAACCGAGAATGCAAGCGTTACAACCAACGGTATAGCTACATTCGTTGGCCAATTGCCATTTAAAGCGCGCAGGAGCGTCAATGCAAAATCAGTCAATCCGCAAATATTAAAGAATATGAATGCTACTATTTTAAGGGGTGAATCCAAATCGGGAGCATGGTTATGCTCTTCACGTCCTAACGCATTTTCTACCCACTCATTCGCTACGGTAAACGTATTTTGAAACAACCAAGCAATAAAAAATACAGGCGCAACAACATACCGAAGAGAGCCTAGATCCGAAAAGGGCTCGCTAGCCTCGGCAGCAACATCTCCAGCCAAATAGAGAGACACTGCCAATGCAATGAAGGGCATGATACATTTAGTCCCTATTTGACGCGGACTTGAAAAAAACTTCTTAAAAAACTCGACCAAATGTTCGATGAAATGCAATATAAAATACACTTTAGCTACATTAGACAATGCACCCGTTGCGAATAAAACCGGACCCAGTACACCAGGATCTAAATCAGGAAACGCATTCACCGGTAAAGAAAAGTAGTCTGCAGGCGTTGAATTCGCATTAAATCTAACCGGAACTTCCAAAGATGCGTTTGTTATATTATCCAATTGCAATGGATAGGGAATAGGATCATTACCCGCTAACAAGATAGATAGGTAGCCTTCGAGGACAGCAACAAGGACAAATAACCCTAAAAACCCTTTGCTCAGCTGGCAATGCGAGTCGTGTCCGTGTTCGTGTTCGTGTTCGTGTTCGTGTTCGTGTTCGTGTTCGTGTTCGTGTTCGTTGTTGGCAGCGTGGTAATCAACGCCATTGCCTAAATCATCACCTTCTCTAGTCATAACGTACTCCTAAAAATATTGCATACTGGCTAATTGAGAATGATTCTCATTTAGGAATAAATATATCAATCCCTAGGCAAGCGAGCAAGTACAAAAAACTTAAGAGGGGATTATTTCTATTCACCCAAAAATCCCACCTAATCGCAGAAATTTTTAATGGTTCAATGACATATGCCGCGATTCCTGCCATAAGATGAGTCATGGCATTGAAGACAGAACGATAATGTTTTATGTCTTTTTGATCATTTTAAATAGCATACCGGTAAACAAGTAGAGTCAATATAATAAATACCTGTTCGCTTACCTGAATTTATTTGCGAAGATAAAACGAGATAAACAATAACGCGATTCATAATTTCAATAAATCGATGGTAGCTGAGTAAATTAGCGAATGCCTGTTTATAGTATGTAGAGAGAAAAGTCGCAGGCGCTAGAGAGTCGACTACTTAGCTTGCTTTTGAGCAGGCGCTTCGTCTACCCTATCAACCCGATATAAACTAACCTTCTTCTTAGTGCTACTTGCTGGTTCTGAAAAAAGCTTAGGAACATTAGTGTTAGATTTAAAGCTACTACCTTCTCCCCTAAGTGATTTTAAACGTGTCGATTCCTTCTCAGATAAAACACTAATTACACTTCCTAGATCTTCAGCTGTCGAAGTGAGAGCGAGTAGCTGATCTTTCATTACACGCACTACCATATCGCGTTCCTCAGAGGATATCGGAGCAAGCACATTCTTCAAATCATCCCCTGTTTTAACGAGATCCATAAGTTCAAGAGCCGCGTTTTTTTGCACTTGAGTATCAGGATCTGAAAGACGAGCGACTAAGGGCGCTAAGCCTCCAGTCAATGCTATACGCTCTTGAAGGAAGTCTCTTGTTTTTTTGCACCAAATAAACTCGGCTTGCTCGAATTCGCCGCAGCCACTACCGCCGATCGCCTACGTCTTTTGTATTTTACTCTCGTTTCACTCAAATCTAACGTGCACAAAGGCTTTATAGTCTCCAAGGTTTTATACATAAAATCTATCGTTCCTTGATGAGACTCGGTTTTACCTGAGTTCGTTAAGAAGCTATTAATCAGCTTAATATTTTCAAGAACAGCTGAATCTATCCAATCTTCCAAGGGTAGAAAAAAATCCGATTGGGGATAACTACAACATAAAGCAATGACATCCAAAAAATGGCCAACACTGCGTGACTTCAAACTCTTAGCTATCGAAGAAAGTGCACTAGAAAAATCCCCCACAGCTGAATGGACGATAGCCTCCTGCGTAGTATACAAAGACTGCAACACATCCGTCACGAGTTCGCTATACAAAAAGGGACCCGCTTTGTAAACTTGCTTTATCTCAGCACTTTTTGTCAGCAGGTACTGCTTAAGATCGTCTAAAACTTTTCGAACCAAAGGCGATACTTTCGCATGTAATGCTTTTTGGTTATCTTCATCCTCTATACCCAAGTTGCTAATTCGAGAATACATGCGTGGCACATACAAAAGACCCTTAATTAGCGCAATACTTTAAGGATTTTGTTCGAAGGATAGAATACCAACATCTGTCTTAAAACATCCGAGGCTATCGCAGCATAGTCCACCTCTTCAAAAGGGGTTTGAAGCCGAATGGAACGAAAACTCACGCGAAGGAATGAGGGAGGAGAAATAAGAGTCAGAAGGGATTGTTATTTATCAAAAAAGGCTTCTTTGCAAAAACTCAATTCAAAGAAGCCTGATAAATCTGGTATCAAGGGTTGGTACTTCCAGTCAATTGACCAACTAAGTCCTCACCTGCGGCATTTGCAGTATGGTGACCACCGAAAAAGCCAAATCCACTTCGACCGAGTTGCACTAAAGCATCACTTGATGCACTGTAATATGTTGCAACAATAGCCGTTGCTAAAGCCCCTAAAGTTGCAAGACCGCCATACGAGCAGCACCAAGTCAGAATAGAACTTGTTATTCCTGGCTTGTTTTCTGTTGTAGCTTCAATTACTGCCCCCTGCTTGTACTGTTTTTCTAAGGTAGGTTTCATGGTGTAAAAAAGTCGTGCAAGAGAATCCAGATAAACTTTGACAGGGTCTTGCCCATTAGAATGATGACCTATGGTTTCAACGTCGAATTCAGGTGGAAGTAAAACTCGAGCCACTGAATGTTGATAACTACAATAGGGTTGATTCGATATTACCAAAGCGCGACCAGGTTTAGGTTTTGTCGCTAACCAACTGTCAATTGTATCCTTGGTATTTGGTCTACGAGATTTCCCAGTAACATCGACCTGCATGGGGGTATCAATTTCTTGAATTGGCTTTGAGAAAAAGCTATCGTCAGGATTTTTATCCTTCATACGATCAAGCAAGTACATCATCATGCCATGCTCTGTTTGCTTTTCAGGTGATAAATGCTTAATCGATGGTTCTTTATCGGCCATTAGAGGTCTTGCACCACTTAGCATGACGAGGTGGTCAAAATTATATTCTGCCTGGGCATAAAGGAAGTGCGCATAATCAAGACGAGTTTCAACACGGCTCTCGAGTGCTCCCATCATTAGGACATAATCATAATCGCGGTACTTAGGTTTAATATCATCGATTAAACCTAAGGATTGGAACATTCTCATGATTGTATCACGTTCAGCTAATTGCTTATCATTGTCTTCGACATCCCACCGCTCCAAGCCTTCGCCTCTTAGCCAATGCTTCTGAGTAATTTCAACTAGCCAGATCAATGCGCTAGTGTGGTCTCTAAACTCAGGAATATCACTAACTGCAGTTTGCTGAATTAAGTTAACAATTGTTGTTTGTTGATTTTTATCGAAACCACAATCTTGAAGGACATCGTTTAATAATTTCATAAAACCTCACTACAAATTAAGATTGGGCAGATTCTAGCGATTTTCGCACATTATAGATACATATAAATTTAGGCTTTGGTAACTTTATATACGGTAGAGCGACCTATTTTCAGTTATTGAGCAATTTCAGTAGCCCCTAGACGCTGTAGTCACGAGATAGAAAACTGGAAAAACGGATCATCGAGCCCGATTTCGAGTGGCTCATGATCGATGCGACTTACATTAAAGTGCACCCTCACGCGACAGGAGCACAGGGAGGAAACCAAGAGATGAGCCGTTCAACAGGCTAGAGCCGAGGTATTCGAAAAAATAACCCAAGGTACCCTGATTGAGTTTATCGGGCTTAAAAGCGAAATAAAGGCTTTACAGGACGAAATAAACGTCTTAGCTCCCAAGTTCTTCTTCTATCAACACCAGACGACTACTCCTATCCCCTCTGCAATTAAGGCACTTCCTGATGATCCTCAACACTTAAAAATCCTTCTTGCCAAACTATTTAGTGAAGGCCAGCAGGCGAAACGCCAAGCAGTAAAATACAAAAGAAGGGCAGACCAATACGAGAATCTCTACACCGTCTCTAGCGACTATGCCGATGAACTTAAACGTCAGCTCAAAAAATAGTCTGGAATTGTTCAATATATGATTTTTTAAGTCGATCATCTACGCAGTTCTAATGTCTCTAAAGGCTCGCGATGACTGAGTTTTGAGCCGAACCGGAAATCTACTGGAAGAATTCTAACCAGTCACTATGTTAACTTAAATCTGATAATTGGGGAGTTTTTTAATCTCATCGACTGACAAACCCGTTACCTCGCTAATAACCGCCACGGACATGCCTTTTGATAACATCCGTAAGGCTATGTCTATGATTCCTTCTGCTTTGCCTTCTGCTTTGCCTTTTTCCAT
>JBIKMG010000064.1:0-8390 GCA_044359385.1 Coxiellaceae bacterium | reverse complement strand
TAACACCCGATTGACCTGTTCGGATAACCAATGAGGATGGCCTTGCGACTCAAACAACTGCTTAGCACCACTCAATAAAGCAAAAACTCTCCAACTCTGTCCTTGCTCCGCTGTGCGTTCTTGCCTGCTTTGCAGTGTATTGTATGCACGAGCTAATGTCTGAACAGCATCAACTCTAAAATCAACACAAGCCCCCTCATTTAAAAGATGCCTAACTGATCGCTCTGTATCGATAGCGAAGTGCAATAATTTGCTTTTATCGCTAAACCCCTCCTCATAAAGCGATTGCAAATAGGCTTCTGTGACACCTGTTCTCTGGTACAAAGCAAAAAGCTGCGAAAAATTCATGATCTCATCGGGATCTAGACCCTCACCACCCGGTGCTAATTCCACCAGCGTTTCTTTTCGTCCCTTTTTTTGCCCCTCTTCTTGACTCAAAAGAGTACCTATTTCGTCCTGCGCGGCTTTGTTAGCGTTTTCATCCCTTACAGCAGCTCCAGAAAATTCAACTTGCATACTCGACAGTTTTTTCAGTATTGTTCGAAGCTCGTTTTTTACGGCTGTTCGACGCACTTCTGCAAAATTCATGGCCTGTAAACGATTCAACAATTCTTTCAATGCATTTTCGACATGCTCTGCCATCTGAAATCCTAGCACTAACTTATCTGCATCTTCTAATACCACAGACTCACCAATCACATTCACCACGTTGGCTCTCAATAAAAGATCTTTTGTCGCCTCTTTGAAGTAGTCACGTAAGTTTTCAATTAAAAACTCAATATGATCTCTGAGCTCGCCCATTGTTTTAACCGGAATCTTCTTGTCTCGCCCGGACTTTTGAACAAGGACAATCAATTTAGCCAGCGGACTCATGGCTTGCATCTGGTGAAGGCTCTCGTACCGAAGTACATAGCGTATTTCTGCCTCTAAAGAAGCTATTTCGGAACAGATGACACGACAGCGATTGTACAGCGCTTTTGAAACAGCCTGCTGACCTTCTTCTTGTAGCCCTGGTGCTGCAGCGTTGAAGCGCGCTAACCCATCCACCAATTCTTGGGTCAACTCAGCACGCTTTTCCCTGACTTCTGTCAAAAGTCTGTTTTTTCGAGCTGTTAACTCATCTGAAGTCCGCTCAAATGCTATTTCTCGATTTTCATTCAGATCCAAAGCAGATCCTCGTCTCACAGCCCGTCTCATTGGATCCGCCATCACACTGAATACTTTCTCCCTTTTTGCTGATCTGTTCCATGCAGGCTCCCCGTATGTTCTGGGCGCTTCATTATACGATCTCCAAACCGGCAAAATCATATCCACAGGACCGGTCTGATACACTTCCGGTTCCATTTGAGCGATATCCCTATCCCCTACGTGCCACATCTGACGATAATCTGGGTTACTCCGTAAATCAGCAACTAAAGCCTCAAAGCTTTCCTGATAATGATTTCGTTTCTCTCTGATGAACTGAGTTAAACACTCATTAGACTCGGGAAGGCTATGTATCGGGAACGGAATACTGTCTCTTCCAGTCAGTGGGCTCGTAAGCACATAATTTTTTTGATCAGAAGGCAACAAAAAGCCCTCAATCAATGACTTTAAGTAACGCAGTATTGCTTTTTCTTGTCCAGAAATAATGTCTTGAATTTTTTTCGTTGTCCTATTTCGGTGCGATACGGCAATAGGAACCGTCTGTGCAAAGGAGTCTGGAACCCAATCCTTCAGGGTACCCTGATCTACATCATTAACGCTTCGCTTTAAGTAAGACATCAACTGCTCACTTAATGTTTCGTTCGTAATTTCCGATAAGTTGCCACCGGCGGGATCTATCATCGTCTGACTCCTTTTTATGTTAGCGTGGATAGTCTATGGTTCTCCGCTAGTGCTTACTACCGTATAATTCTTAAGGGAGTATTTTTGCTTAGCATAAATACTGCAGATAAAACTTGCCCGATGTGTGTCTGACTTTATTTTGATGTGGGTTGCTACACCTGAGACCCTTTTAGGTAAGCATCCAGCTCAATCAAATGAGCTGGCGTACCCAGATTAAACCAATCGCCTTTGAGCAAACTGCCGCGAATTTTTTTTTGCACCCTTAAGGTATCGATCAACTCAACGAATGTTTTTACTGGATAATCCAAATGCTCTGGCCGAAGTCTCGCAATACCTGCATAGTCCTTTAATTCACCTACGTTTGATAAAAACTGATCTGCCTCTAATGAAAAAAAATGCGCTAACTTGGATTTTTCTGCTAAAACCAAATGTGAGCACCCATCATCCGTCAACAATGCCTCTGGCAACGAACCGTTAAAAAAAATATCCGCACTAAACAACAAAAAAGGCTTATTTCCTAACAGCGCGCGCGCTTGACGAATCCCACCCAGCGGACCCAAGGGCCCTTCATCTTCAATGGAGTATTGAATAGTCAGCCCATAGCGTTCTCCACTGCCCAAAAATTCAATGATTTTCTCTGCTAAATAGCTTACATTGATGATCACTTCAGAAACGCCTATCAATTCCAGGCGCTTGAGATGATATTCAATCAATGCCTGTCCACCCACTTGCAACAACGGCTTAGGACAGTTTTCTGTCAATGGTCGCATACGCTCCCCCAACCCAGCTGCTAAAATCATCGCTTTGTAGCCTACTTTCCTCATTTCTTCTTCCTTATTGAGCAGAAAAATAATCGATCGCTTTTTTAAGCTCCTCTGGCGCTGCTGGTTTTTGTAGACCTATCACATCTTGCATGAGTTTGTCTAAATTGAAATCGACATCCACTTCTTTACTCTCTCCTGAGTCTAACTCAACGTTATCTAAAATATCACTGTGAAATTGATTCAGTCTTTCAGCTGATATCCGTGCTAAGCTAGCGCATTCTTTGACTTTATCCAGCATGTCACCTAAAACCCGCTCTAATTTTTCTTGGCTTAGATGAGATGGTGCGCTTAATACTAACCTAGCCTCTTCTTCAGCATATAAAAGAGCATTCAACATCCCCAATAAACTCGTCATGGGGGTGCGCAAGTCATGAGACATGTTCGCGATAAATTCAGATTTTGCCTCATTGGCCACCTTTGCCTTCTTAAGGGCTGCTTTATTACAGGGGGAGAATCTCTCCTGACTCCCATTTAAAAATAAAAGGATCCCTTATACACGTGTTCAGATATAGACGTTATCGCTAAGGACTACGCGAGATGCATAGATCAAATGCAACCTAAGGGGCCCTGTGTTCTATTGAGCTGGTCATCCGGATCTGCAATCGCTTATGCTACCTCTCTTTTTCTCGAGGAAAGTGGCAGAGTTGTTGGTTTTCTTGGGTTGATAGATGGGATGTCACCTCATATTTATCAAACCGTTGGGACTGAAACGTTTCTCGATGAGATTACTCTTCTAATAGATAAACTCGGTATAACCATCGATAAAGACGGTCTAAAATCTGAAAACCTATCATCGCTGAATAAACGGGACATCATTAACCGAATATTCAATCTTGCCGGCGAAAAATTTTTACCCGACCCTCCTCCCATTGCTATCACTACCGCACAATACCTCATGCTTGCTTTACTCCAATTACAGATTGAAGGAAAAGTTACCCAATCCGTTCCACATATATTTTCAACGCATGAAACACTGAAACAGCTTTCGAGACTCAGCCCAGGGCAGACCGGGGCTGAGCGTGATTTAGGTTGGTTACGCCAAATGCAACCCGTTACTATTTACCCACCGATAGGAGAAGGTCACACTGACATTATCAAACAAGATGCTCGCGCGTTAGTATCTGCCATCAGTGTGTTTTTTAATTCCCCTGGCCTGATAAGACGCTATTGTCCCAGTTATCCCACCTCCCGCCTGCTCAAGAACACATATCCGTGGCAATTCAAGCATTGCTAAAAGCAATTCCTCCGAAAGACCAGGCTAGGTTTCTTGGCGATATATTAGCCAGACCAGAAGGCGGGGGGAGGTGCACCTGCGTATCGTTGATAGAACAATAGCGCCGCTGCAATGATAGACGTATTTAATCATTCATACGGCAGTACGCTTCTAAAAAATGCAAGGAGCATCTTAAATTAACGGTTTTTTCACCACATATAAGCACTATTTTAAATCTGAATCTTTTTTATTTTTGGATTTTTCGATCCGTTTTTTTTCGATATTTTTCTTCACTTTTCGATACGTGCTGTCTTTACCAAAATATTCCAGCCAAAATTTCAGTTGTTTCGTCAGCTTGAATTTTTGAGCATGGAGAAACATCGTTATCGCTGTTGCCGAATCTCCAGATGAAAAATAGCTTTTACCCAACGCATAATAAACAGCATACCCCTCTCCAAACCTATCTTTCGATTTTTGATAATAAGCAATGGCTTCCACATAGGCGTCAATAGCATGATATAAATTTCCAATAATAAGATAGATATCTCCACTATCGCCCGATACTAAAAAATTATTTTCTAACGTATCGAAGTAAGCGAATAAAAAGCCTCTTTCATCCAAGGTTGTGTCTGCAATTTTTCTAACCAACTGATTACCCATCTTTACAAAACAAACGGGATCCCAGCAGCTTTGAACCAATAAAGAACTTAACGCTGTCAGCGGCAAATCGAAATTCATTTCTGCAGCCATCAAATAATAATATAAATAATCAATCGGGGCATTTTGCTTTAAGCGGATTCTCGCGAAACGATCAATCGCTGGTGTGTTTTTTATATCAACATTACAACTCGCTATTTGCCACTTAATTAATTGACGATTGGACCCTATCCACAAAGAATGTCCTTCTTTCTTTTCTAAGTATTTATTAAACATGCAAAAATTAAAATCAAACGAGAATGTATTGTGGTGATAGAAAATAGGGGGAAACGATTTTCTTTGATAGGACAACCAATCTACGGCACCTTTATCGATGCAAGAAAACATAAATCGACCACCTACGTTTTGATGCAATGTCTCTAGCAACTTGAACCCGGCAACAGGGAAGTCAAAGTAACCATTTTGAATCTCCTCTGCTGCTGATTTTATCAACTGATTTTGAAAAACATCCTTGTAGTACTGATCCTTTATCGGCAATAACTTCTCCTGAAAAACAAGCCGTCGAATGTCCTCTTTTTTGTACTCGGATGATTTATCTAGATCCAAGCCAACATGCACTGCAAATAAATTTCCTTTTCTCACTCTAAACACATCAATCGGCAATGAATCCATGACATAGTGCGCCAATACAAACGGTGGAATAGAGAAATCTTCTAGCGTCATTTTTTTTCGACTATACAGGCACATTAAAGAGGGCTCTGACTGCAAATCATATTGAATACAATCCAAAAGCCCTTTTTTAAAATAGTCTTGGAACTGTTTATGGTCCAACCAATTTTTAATGTTGTCTTCTACAAAATCAGAAATAATCAGCTTAAAACACGTCGGCTCTAACTGGTTAACTTTTGCAACATCTCCCAACGCAATCAGCAAGTAATAACTGAATCGAGCGGATCCCGCACCCAGTTCCAGGATATGAAGTGGACGAACAGGCAAACCATATTCCTGCTTCCAATCCAAATAATACGCCACCAAAAGCTCTGCATACGCATAAGCGAGATTCATGTTACTGGTCGCATAATACGGAATCTGACTGTTCCAGGCTTTTGGACCTTCTTTCTGATAGTATTCGCGCAACAAACTCCAGCAAGGAGAGCGTGAGAACGGGACGGGATTTTGCATGTCTTTAAAGATTTTATCTACCACAAACGGCACCTCTTTTAATCCAATGTTTGACGGTAACGCTTGACGCCGATAACCAAGGCAATTATAGCAAATAAAACGATAGGCCAGATATTAGGCCAAATTTCAACCCAACCATTGCCCTTTAGCAATATTCCACGCACAATACGCAAAAAATGAGTCAATGGCAAAACTTCTCCAATCCACCGAGCCCATGATGGCATCCCCATAAACGGAAACATAAAGCCAGATAGTAAAATAGAGGGCAAGAAAAAGAAAATCGCCATTTGTACGGCTTGCAATTGGTTTTTTGCCATTGTAGAGAACGTTAATCCAACGGCTAATGTAGCCGCCACAAAGGGCAACGCAGCTATGATAAGCGTCACCACATGACCCATAATGGGTATCCCAAATAATAATTTACCCAGCGCTAATATAATAAATATCTGAACATACGCCACGATAATGTAAGGCGCTATTTTTCCAATCATCACCTCAATCGGTCGAACCGGTGTAGCCAAGAGACTTTCCATTGTTCCTGATTCTCGCTCTCTCGTGATAGCCAAGCTCGTAATCATCACCAATGTCATTGTCAAAACGACACCCATCAATCCAGGAATGATATTGTATTGCGTGATATCCTCCGGATTGTATCGCGCATGCGTTATTAACTGAAACGGCGGCTCTGTTTGTTGATACTTTTTTAACGGCCCATAAAGCAACGGCGTTAACGCGGTGTATTGCAACGCACTCACCGCTGATAATGCATTGACAACACCCACAGGATCTGTCGCATCCCCTTCAATCAAAATTTGTGGCTTTTGATGATGAATGAAATCACGTGTGAAATTCGGCCCAATGCGAACAATAAATAAAACCTCACCCGATGCTAATTGCTGTTCTGCTTCTTTAATCGTTTTAGGCCAAGATACAAATTTGAAATAATCGGTATTTTCCAGACTTTTTTCCAACTGACGCGTAATCACTGTTTGATCGGCACTAAGCAATGCCGTTGGCAAATGATGCGGATTATTATTAATTGCATAACCAAATAAAACCAACTCTAGCAAAGGAATCAGTACCATCATCGCGAAGGTTAATCGATCTCGTCGCATTTGCGTAAACTCTTTCAATAAGATGGCCCCGCATCTACGCCAAGAAAATTTGACACTCATCGCGTATCCTCCCGTAAAACGATATCTATAAAAATATCCTCCAACGTAGGTGTTACTTGCTTCCACGTGAATAAACTTTGATACGGTCGAATTAAATTTCGTATTTCTTGCTCATCTCTACCACTGACATGGATGGAGTTTCCAAAAACGGAAACTTGTATATTTTCACCGGAGGCGGCTTGCAAATCGTGCTGTAAGCGCTGCAATCCATGACCTATTGCGCGCCAAGTAAACATACCTGAGCCTGCAATAATTTCATCGTGTGTCCCTGATGCAACCATATCACCATAAACAATATACGCTAACCGTGTACAACGCTCTGCTTCATCCATGTAGTGCGTAGTCACCAATGTTGTGACGCCTTCTGCTGATAATCGATGAATTTGGTCCCAAAAGTCTCGGCGCGCTTTAGGATCTACTCCTGCTGTCGGCTCATCCAACAATAACAATTTGGGGCTATGCAACAAGGCAACTGATAATGCCAAACGCTGTTTCCATCCACCCGATAATCCACCCGTTAATTGGTTTGCTCTTGCCTGCAACCCCAGTGCTTCGATCCCTTTTTCAACTAATTCTTCGCGATTTTTTAATCCATGGAGCCGCGCGGCAAACTCCATATTTTCTTTCACGGTCAGATCAGTATACAAACTAAATTTTTGCGTCATATAACCGACTTGCAAACGAATTAAATTTGACTGAGTCAGCACATCGTATCCCAAGCATTGTCCCGACCCCGAATCCGGTGTCATTAAGCCACAGAGCATACGCAAAGTCGTTGTTTTACCGCTACCATTGGGACCTAAAAAACCAAATATCTCGCCTCGCTTAACCGATAAAGTCGCACCGTTAACGGCTACTTTTCCTGCAAAGCTTTTTTTCAAGTCCTGCACATCAATCACGAAATCTTCTTTCATTCCTAATGATCCTTTGCAATCGGCCATGTAATATCGACCGGCTGACCTGGATGATAGTTCAACGCAACTGCTTCTGGGATAGCAGCTTCTACTCGAAAAGTCAGGTTTTTTCTCGCTTGCTGCGTGTACAAAACAGGAGGCGTGTATTCTGCTTGTGATGCGATATAATCGATTTTTGCGTGAGCGAACTGACAACCATCGCAAATAAAATCCACCTGATCACCCACTTTCAATGATCCCAAACGTGGTTCCGGTACGTAAAAAATAATCTTCACTTCACTCGGGACCAGCATCGATAAAACCGGTTGTCCAGCCGGAATAAATTCGCCTCGACGATAATAGGTTTCATCCACACGTCCTGATTGTGGAGCGAAAAAATTCTTTGTCGACAGCATCCACTGTGCTTTTTTAACTTGAGCTTCCGCTGCCTTTAGTTTTTCGTCCTGCGCCATTTGTTGATTGATTCTTGCACCAAGCGTTGCAGTCATCAAATCTGCTTGCAGCTGCTTCACGGTAGCCACAGCCTGTAAATACATGGCACGAGCATCGTCTAATACAGCCTCTCCAATCGCATTTTTTGCATAGAGCTTTGTATTGC
>JBIKMG010000063.1:0-8481 GCA_044359385.1 Coxiellaceae bacterium | reverse complement strand
AATAAATCAAGGTAGAGACTAAAATAAAGCTTGAAAAAGCGGGAAAAAATTTCATATAACTTGGCTCTGGGCAGGTCGTATTGCCTTGACAGGTTTCGAGATAGGTCATCTGAGTCACATTTTGTGGGCCACCGTAGCACAGTGTCTCAACTGTTGTCGAAGTTATATTAATATCACGAAAGACATCTCCAGTTGCTATGAGTTTTAGAGCAGCTAATGGAACAGCAGCGACCATGGAGGCTAGCCAAGTCCATGTACGGATCGCGTTAGCGCGAATAATAGACTCTGGGGATAGGTCTCCGTTGTGTATCATACGACGTGCCAATTCCATTGTTTGCATTGCGAGTTCGTCGGGAGTGCATATTGTAGGTTTTGAAGAACTGCCTTTTTTTGGAACGGTGAGAGTTTCGTTTAAATCATCATTAGGAGCAGAAGCGGAATTAGGAGCAGAAGCGGATGGTTTTGGAGCTTGATGACGAACGTACTGCTTTAAACACGCAACTGTGTTTTGAAGCCAGCTATTAAGTGCTTTTAAATTTCGCGGAAATCCAAGTGCATTGAATGCCACCGTACTGGCTGTGGCTGAAAGAACCATGAGAGATTCGATAGTTGGATTTGCCCCTGTTATTTTAGCGGTATCTTCCGCATTGGACCGCGCAGGTCCAGCTGTGAAATAAGCAAGCGCAAGCAAGCCGAATTTGATGGCCTCGTCTTTTAGCATTTCTCTTACGCCAGCGCTGCGGGTGCTTTTTCGGCACTGTGTTAAAAGGGCATAGGATAGATTGGTGTAAGAGTGAATAGCGCCAGTTGCAAATACATGAAGCGTCATTAAAGAGATGAAATTAACAGGTAGGGCTAGAAGATTACCGTTCTCGCCTATACCGAGGTATCCATCAGTCAAAGCGGCTTTTACAAGCTCTGCAACCGCAATAAAGGAGGTAACGATAAGGCCTCTAATTAGCGAGTAAGCGAGCATGGACATGATCAACATAGCCGCATCGCAAGTAGGTGTAGGCTCATGTAATTTATCTGCCAGCAATCCAAGGATCTCATTTGAATCAAGAGTTGGGTTTTTTAAAAGTAGATCCTGAGCTGTTTTTAGTCGAAATAAATAAGGCACTCCATCCAGGGTCCGAGCATGTAAGATTTCTGCAATCTTGCTTTCATCCTTGCGAGTTAGCATTTTCTGATTGCAGAGGTAGAAAAGTGACAGGATATCGGCATGAGTCGTTCTAAAGTATGAAGTAGTGATCATGACGAAGGAAGTGAATACGGTCACACCAAAAATCAGGTGTTGCAAGTTACCAGCTGGGAAAAAAAACTGAGTCCAAAACTGAGTGCTATCAAATAAAGGACCAAAGCCTGCAGTTTGATTATTAAGGGGAGGTAAGCAGGGTTTATCCAGGGGGCGTGCAGCTAGAAGGCCGAAAGTAAGAGCCGGTGGTGCTAAAGTGAAGAGAAAACACAAAATAAGTAGAAATCCTGCGGCCTTACCTTCAGGTAGCTCAAAACCTTGTTTAATGATTGATCCAGCGGTAGTGCTCGGTGAAAGCATCGTATTAAAAAGTACGGATAAAGCTGCAGGTAGTATCACATAGTAGAACGCACTTGCGTCGATAGCAGGCTGAGGAATTTCGCTGTCAGGGTAATCAGTGCGTGTTTGGTTATAGGCTTGAGATGTTTGGAGTCCCAGTGCACGAGCCATGAATAAAACGTTTTGTGGCGAAAGTAGCATCGAGAGTTGAAAAACAGTCAGAGCAACTTGCCTTGCAGGTGAAGAAGCTTTATCGTCCGGGACTTCGCCAAATCCCGTTGCAGTTTTTTGTCGACTAGATTGTGCTTTTGGAGTTGCCATTAATTAGATCCTTAGATAGATTAAAGATTGAGTCATCATTGTAACTGATGGAAAGAAGGGCTTCAATCACAACTCCGGCATTTTTTAGGATGGAAGCGCTATTAATTCGTCCTTAATAATGTGAAAGTGTTAACGGATAGCTTTTTTATTTTAGCTAGGTGTATACTCATTAAATAGTAAATAATTAAAAGGAGATAAATGTGGATCGTTTAAGGATAAGTTTTACTCCGCATGAAAATACCCCTCAAAAAGGTAGAGTCACACTAACTAATCAGTCGAATCAACAAGGATCATTCCCTGTACGTTGTGTCAGAAAAGCGCGTGCTATTCTTTTTCTTCCTGAAAATAATAAAATACGCTATAAAATTAAGATTGTAAGACCGCCACACAGTTTCTTATCTGGAGAAAAAAGCAGCGTTCAAGCTAAATTGAAAGCGCTATGGGATAGTGAAGAAATAACACCAGAGGTGTATCGCCGTTTTCATTTCAGTATTGAAAAATGGCCTGAGAATACTGTTGTTCACAACTCAGAGCCCATTGAGATCCCTTTGATAGATAGGTGCCCGCAAGTCAATTCAATCACATATGTTCGGTTAGAGTTACAGGCTTATTTTCTAGCAAAAATGATAACTCCAGAAGATTATGAAAAGTATACGCAAACGACTTTTGTTTGGCGCGATGGAGAAAATTCGTTTTGTTTTGGTAAGCCGCTTCCGTATTTTCCGGGTCGCATGCTCGCTGACTACATAGATGAGTTTGGTCAAGAGACTAAGGAGGAGCTGGATAGCGAAGCCTTAGTGAAAAATCCGAAAGTTGCGCTAGTCAATAGAATGCTTCAGTTATTTCAAGGCGCTCTTGCCGCTTATCAGAAGCTCCATAAAGATCATGGCATATTGCCATTGGATATTTCTTCTGGAAATATAGTGGTATCTAAAGATAAGGACAAAGAGCCCAGAGAATGGGGCTATTTTCCCATTGATTTTGCAGATCATATAGACAGACACGGTTATATATCGGGTAGCGCGACGATTCGAACACATCCAGACTATGAGACAGAAAAGTTGTTGTATTTGAAGCGCCAGAAAGCGAATCAAGCTTTTTTTCACGGTTTTCGAGACATGATCCTAGACGAATTGGATTATCTTGAAATCACTGAGAGTCAAGATATTCAAAGGATCTTGAGAGGATATCGAGTTGCAGACTTCACGCCCGATACGAATAGTGACAAATCAACAGCTGCACATTTTGAGGATTTTAGTCAATTATTAGCAGCGTTGATTAAAAAACAGAGCGTCGAGGATCAGTCTTCTCGCATAGTTAGTTTTCCTCAAGTGGCTGTAACGGAGGAACCGGATATATTGGAATTAGTGGATCCGAAGTTTAGTATTCCAGAGCTTCGTTGGAAAAAAATAGAAGAGGTTCACAAGAGGCTTGAAGCCCTGTTGGCTCGTTTGCAGAAGCATTCTGGCGTTGATGAATTAAAAGAAAAAATTAGCGAATTTTTAACGGCCTCTCAAAAAGGGAATCGCGATTCTGGGATTCTGGAAGTGCTAGAAATATATAATCAAGGGCTCAGTCTAATTAGATATCTACAGAGCGATGAAAAAATTCAGGAGCATCGCCACGTAGTTTCATATCGAGGGAAGGGGGATAAATCTGTCTTGACCATGGATCCGGCTACTAAGGCTTTGATTGTTTTTGCTGGACTTATTGTATTTGGCTTATTGGCCTTACTGGTGCTAGATATCGTTGCAAAAGCAAAAACAGGGAGTCAAAAATTAGTAGATAACCTGGTGAAGTCTTTTGTAAGCTTGCGGGTTGGTGATGAGGTTAGGCCAGATAAGTCTAGTGCGGCAAGTGCATCGAGTTCGGCAGGTGGTCCTCAAGACTCTGTTTTTAAAAAAACCAGAGAAGGAGGAGGGGGTGGTAGAAAGCTTTCCATGATCCGGGCGTAACGCCGCCGTTAGCAAAAAGGGTCTTGTGAAAACCATTCACTCTGATTTTTATCCGAAACTCGGGGCGGCAGTGTTCAAATAAAGCTCGACAGGTGGATGAAGAATCTGTAAAATTCCTCGATTCGGCTAAAGAGGAATTGCCATGTCAGATTCATTTGCAAGTGCATTAACTTTTGACGATGTGCTATTAAAGCCGCGTTATTCTGAGATTTTGCCTGCTCAGGCATGTTTGAATACCGATTTAACGACTTCGATTGAGCTTAAAATACCCTTACTCTCTGCTTGTATGGATACTGTAACCGAAGCCAGATTGGCGGTTGCCATGGCTGAAAATGGAGGCATGGGTATTATTCATAAAAACATGTCCAGTGAAGATCAGGCCATGCAAGTTCGGCGCGTGAAAAAATTTGAGGCGGGTATTGTTAGAAAGCCGATGACTGTGACCCCGCAGACAACCATTGGTGAGTTGAAAGCGCTAACGGCAGAATATCAGTTTTCAGGTATGCCGGTGGTTGATGGTAAACAAGTGGTGGGCATTATTACGAATCGAGATATTCGTTTTGAGACGGATCTTTCTCAGCCTGTTTCAGCACTAATGACCCAGAAAAATGAATTAATTACCTTGCGAGATGGTGCAACGCAAGCGGATGGTATGAAATTATTTCGGGAGCACCGAGTTGAGAAACTGATTCTCGTTAATGATCGCTTTGAGCTGTGTGGCATGATGACCGTTAAAGATATTTTACGGTCACGTGAGCACCCCAATGCGTGTAAAGATAGTTCGGGTAGTTTACGCGTGGGAGCAGCAGTGGGTACAGGAGCCGTTTCGATGGAGCGTGCGGCTGCATTAATTGAGGCGGGTGTTGATTTATTAGTCATAGATACAGCGCATGGACATTCGAAAGGGGTGTTGGATATGCTTCGTGATATTAAATCAGCTTATCCATCGCAATCCGTTATGGCGGGTAATATTGCCACAGCAGAAGCGGCAACTGCCTTGATTAAGGCCGGAGCGGATGCCGTCAAAGTAGGGATCGGTCCAGGATCTATTTGTACGACACGCATTATTGCAGGTGTTGGTGTGCCACAAATTACAGCGATAAAAGAGGTCGCGCAGGTAGCGAATAAAAAAGGTGTTCCAGTGATTGCAGATGGGGGTATTCGTTATTCGGGCGATATTGCAAAAGCGATTGCAGCGGGTGCGCGTGTTGTGATGATTGGGAGTTTGCTGGCAGGAACAGAAGAATCGCCGGGTCAAGTGGAACTGTATCAGGGGCGTTCGTACAAAAGTTACCGCGGAATGGGATCGATAGGTGCGATGGCCCAAAAAAATGGTTCGAGTGATCGTTATTTTCAAGAGGTTTCCAATGGCAGCAGCAAGTTAGTGCCTGAAGGTATAGAAGGACGCGTCCCGTATAAAGGCTTGTGTTCGGATGTGATTACTCAACTCATGGGTGGGTTGCGAGCTTCGATGGGTTATACCGGGTGTAAAACGATTGAAGCGTTACGACAGGAGGCAGAATTTATTCGTATAACTGCCGCAGGAATGCGTGAAAGTCATGTGCATGATGTACAAATAACGAAGGAAAATGCCAATTATTCGATGGATCGAGATAAAGGATAATCATGTCGAGAGAGATTCATGCGAGTGGTTTGTTAATTTTAGATTATGGTTCGCAGTATACCCAATTGATTGCACGGCGAGTACGTGAACTGGGTGTTTATTGCGAAGTCTTGCCGGGTCAGGTTTCAGATGCATTAATTCGAGAAAAGGCACCCAAAGCGATCATCCTCTCTGGGGGGCCGCAGAGCGTCACAGCGACCAATAGCTTGCGTATTCCCAAGATCGTTTTTTCAGGGGGGTGTCCCGTTTTGGGGATTTGCTACGGTATGCAGGCAATGGTGCAGGCATTAGGTGGTGAGGTAAGGAGTGATGGAAAGCCTGAATATGGTCCGGCGCTACTTGATGTTTTAGATAAGCGTGGACTTTTCTCTACGGTGTTGTCTCCGATGCCTGTTTGGATGAGTCATGGAGATTATGTCTCCGTATTGCCTCCGGGCTTTCATGCAACGGCTAGTACGGAAGGAACTCCTTTTGCTGCAGTTGCTGATTTAGAGCGACAATTTTTTGGTTTGCAATTTCACCCAGAAGTCACACATACGCCACAAGGCACTCAACTATTAAATTATTTTTTAGAGAATATTTGTGGGTTTTCAAAAACCTGGACGCTTGAACACATTATTGAAGATCAGATAGAGCATTTGCGCGAAAAAATTGGTGATGAAGAAGTTTTATTGGCTTTATCCGGTGGCGTAGACTCATCGGTGGTCGCAGCTATTTTGCATCGTGCGATTGGTCGGCAGCTGCATTGTTTGTTTGTGGACACAGGCTTGTCCCGCCTCAATGAGCCTGAGCAAGTGAAAACGGTGTTTATTGAACACTTCGGGATAGATTTGATTGTAGTAGATGCTAAAAATGAATTTTTTTCTGCGTTAAAAGGAATTGTCGACCCAGAAGAAAAACGGAAGAAAATAGGACATTTGTTTATTAAAATTTTTGAGCGGGAATCTTTAAAGTTAAGTAATAACGTGCGTTGGTTGGCACAGGGCACCATTTATCCGGATGTCATTGAGTCCGCTGCAGTTGGTTCAGGTCATGCAGAGGTCATCAAATCACATCATAATGTCGGTGGATTGCCAGACAATATGAATTTGAAATTAGTCGAGCCGATTCGAGAATTATTTAAAGACGAAGTTCGTCAAATTGGTTTAGCGTTGGGTTTGCCAAAATCGTTGATTGATCGTCATCCTTTCCCAGGACCAGGTTTGGCGGTCCGTTGTTTGGGTGCATTGGATGAAGAGCAAGTTGGAATTTTGCAAAGGGCGGATGATTTATTTTTAGAAACTCTACGGGAGCATGGTTGGTATGATCGTGTGTCGCAAGCCTTCGCTGTTTTTTTACCCGTGAAAGCAGTGGGCGTGAAAGGAGATGCACGGGCATATGGTTACGTCATTGCGTTACGCGCTGTGGTAACGATTGATTTTATGACAGCAGAGTGGGCACCTTTACCGGTTGATTTATTACAAGATGCTGCGCATCGAATTACAAGCGCGCTAGAGGAAGTAACTCGTGTGGTTTATGACATTACCTCAAAGCCACCGGGTACGATTGAGTGGGAATAAATGTGATTAAGTTAGCCGGTACGGATGAAGCGGGTAGAGGTCCCTTAGCAGGACCTGTGGTTGCAGCGGCGGTTATTTTAGATCCGATGAATCCTATTGAAGGATTAGCAGATTCTAAAAAATTGAGCGAAAAAAAACGCGAAGAGTTGTTTGGGATTATTCAAGAAAAAGCCCTTTCTTTTTCGATTGCTGAAGCTTCAGTCGCAGAAATTGATGAGAACAATATTTTGCAGGCTAGTTTATTGGCCATGCGTCGAGCAATTTTAGCGCTTGATCCACAGCCAGATCATGTTTTGGTCGATGGGAATCAATTGCCAAATTTACCGATGTCAGCCGATGCTCGGATAAAGGGAGATCAGCATGTACCAGAAATTCAGGCAGCCTCTATTTTAGCAAAAGTAACGCGAGATCGTTTAATGCAAGAATTGGATTTGAAATATCCGGGGTATGGCTTAGCTAAGCACAAGGGTTATCCGACTAAAGCGCATAGAGATGCTTTGAAAAAATTAGGAGCAACGCCTATTCATCGCAAAAGCTTCGGGCCAGTAGCGGCTGTATTAGGATTCATTCCGGCCTGCGAAAGCTGTCAGGTATAGCATCAGGGCTCTCCCATTAAAAGTAGGTCTATAAATTTTGATAGGGGTAAAATATTAGAACTTCAGCTACAGGCGACATAGCCAATCCTGGATTTCATCCCCTTATGCAGTTGAACTCCTCAGTGATGAAGAGTCACAAACATCAACATCAGAAATGAGTAGGTAGTCAGATGAATAGAGCCAAAGCAGATTACCAACATTGGATTAAAGAAGTAACTGATATGGCCATTGCGCGTTTACAACCATCTGATGTCGGCAAAAGAAAAATCATCAAAGATTGTTTTCGTGTCGCCAGACAGGATCTTGTGTATTTGGCTCAATTTGAGAAGCCTGAAACCATTGATGTATTTATCGAACATTTCAATTTATGGATATCAAATCAAGGCTCGAAAGCCTATCATCGTTATGCATTCAGTTTTATAGTAGCTTGTGGGAAAAATAACACATCGCATCTTGCCCAGGCAAGAATTAAAGCAATTTCGAGGATTCAAGTATTATCGGATTGTGACCCATTGAGTATTCGTGATCTTATTGATCTTGGTGTCTGTGTAGAAGGTCTCGGCGAAGATGAAAAATTTGAAGCAACTATTCCACATGCAAAATCATTTTTTGAATCGATTTCTGGAGCTTTTCTCGAGCTGAAAGAAAGTGTTGATAAAAAATATCAAACGCAATTATTTTCGTACGCGGGTTTCATGGAGGCTATGTGCGCTGAGTATCTTCCAGATCGTACCGTTATGGGCAAAAACCCAGTTATAATGCTAGATCTCGCTAGAAATGCGATTTTAAGCGCATTAAAAGAAAGTCGTTTTCGGTGTGTTAATCATATTCTAGATTTACTTCGTTTGTGTAATCAAAATCCAAAATCGCAAGGATATGACGATCTTAAATT
>JBIKMG010000078.1:0-4605 GCA_044359385.1 Coxiellaceae bacterium | reverse complement strand
GATCAATCATGGCGACTAACTCCATATCAGGAGCATCAGCAATGGCATCACAGCTCACTTTTCCCATGCGACCTTTTGCACCGCAGACGATCACTCGAATTGCCATTGTTTACCTCTTTGTGAAAGGGAGGGTTATCGAATCACCGACCTGATCGACCGGAAAGGGTTGTTGCAAAGTTAGCAGAGACAAAATCCCAATTCACGAGTTCCCAGAAGTTCAATAGGTATTGTCCGCGGTTATTGCGAGTATCGATGTAATAAGCATGCTCCCAAACATCACAAACCAAAAGAGGGGTGGAGCCGGTTGTCATCGGGTTGCCTGCATTGCTTGTTGCACTTATTTCTAGAGCACCGGATGTGTTTTTACAAAGCCAAGCCCAGCCTGATCCAAACTGTCCCATCGCGATCTGCGTAAATTGCTCTTTGAAAGTATCAAAAGAACCAAAATGGGTGCTGATAGCATCTGCTAGTGTGCCTTTGGGTGCATGATTTGAGAGAGGTGTTAAGCAGTTCCAGTAAAAAGTATGGTTCCAGACTTGCGCTGCATTGTTAAAGAGTGCTCCATCAGTTTTTTGTATTAAATCCTCTAGAGTGTAATTGCTCCACTGGTTGTTGCTGGTGAGTTTGTTTAGGTTATTGAGATAAGCTTGATGGTGCTTACCGTAATGGTATTCCAGTGTTTCAGCTGAAATATGGGGCTCTAATGCATCCATGTTGTAGGGAAGCTCAGGTAATTCAAAAGCCATGATGTCTCCTATTAACTAGCAATTGGTCTGGTGAACCTTAACTGATTTTGCAGTGCTTTTCTAGCTATCAGGTCGATAGGTAAAATCAATGATATATTGCCATTTTTTAGCTATTCACCGACCTGTAAGGGTGGTACTATTTTTTGGTTTAAACGATTGGGAGAAGATTATGTCAGTATTAGTCGGTAGGCAAGCCCCTGATTTCACTTCAGGAGCTGTTCTTGCTTCAGGCAAGATTGTGGATCAATTTAATTTATACCAGCATATTTCAGGGAAATACGCCTTGGTTTTTTTCTATCCGCTTGATTTTACTTTTGTTTGTCCCTCAGAGCTGATTGCATTGAGTGAGGCGATGCATGAATTTGAGTCCAGAGGTGTTGAAGTCGTTTCTGTCTCGATTGACTCCCAGTTCACACATCATGCTTGGCGGAATACCTCGATTGATTCGGGTGGTATTGGCCCTGTTCGTTATACGATGGCAGCCGATATGAAGCACAGCATTTGCAAAGATTATGGAATTGAACACCCAGTAGCCGGTGTGGCCTTTCGAGCAGCTTTTTTGATTGATAAAAATAAAATGGTCCGAGCTCAGAGTGTCAATGATTTGCCGCTCGGTCGTAGTATCCACGAAATCCTACGATTGGTAGACGCGTTACAGTTTACAGATGAGCACGGTGAAGTATGTCCAGCGAACTGGAAAAAAGGTGATCCAGCGATGACTGCAACTCCGACGGGTGTGGCTGCCTATTTAAAAAAGTACCTAGACAAACTTAAATAGAAACAAAGTACGCTTTTAAGTAAGGCAGCTTAGGCTGCCTTTTTTAGGGATAAAGATAGATTTTATCGTAATGAGTAGGCCACTGTATGTTTCAGAGATTGATGATATGTGACAAACATTATCGCAAAAAACAGCATTAAAGGCGCATTTTTTTTATTTTTATGCAATCATGGTGTGTCAGTGCCAGTAAATTTTGGTATACTCGTTTTCGTGTTTATTCTTTTGAGTGGAGATTGAGCGATGAGTAGTTTAAGTGAGTTGGAAAAACAAGTAGCAAAGCTTGAAGAAGAAATGGAGGCGGTGGCAGAAGAGGCCGTATTGGCGGGTTATGAGCTTGGCTATCTACAGGCAATCGTGAACATGGCTGAAAAAAAAGTATTTTTGCAAGAGGCATCGAAGACATTTGATGAAGTGATGCTTGCGCCAGAAATAGTTGATTTTGAGTCGCTTGAGGGCTTGGTATCTGAGATCGATGCATTTGATGACGCCTTAAAAGTAGATGAAGAAGATGAGGATTGGGAAAGCGACTTCGATTGGGACACGACTGAGAGCTATGCTGAAGAGAAAAGCGAAGAAGATAGCGAAGAAGATAGCGAAGAGGTAGTCACAGAAAGCCAGGTGGCTGAAGCTATTCGTAGTTGGATTGGTCATGTAAAAGTCGAAGAAACCGTCGGCGAAGAAGAGTGAGAAGAAATCTAAGTTGATTTTTTCGGCTTAGGAGAGGGCCTTTTTAGGCCCATCCGCAGCAGACCATTTTAAATCCCATGAAGTATATTGCAGATATGGCAGAAGAGATTGGCTGTGCACTGGGTATCATAGAGCGCAGAGTGCGCTTTTTCTTTGTCGTATTCAATTCCAGCAATTTTGAGTGCTTTGGCTAATACTGTTTTGGTTAGTGCTGCGCCTCCAAGTGTAGCCGTATCAAAGCAAGTAAAGCGATGATAGGGATTTGTTTGTGTTAACTTGCATCGATCACGCGCTGCATTCAAAAAGCTCAAATCAAAATGAGCATTGTGACCGACTAAAATAGCACGCCGACATTGGAACTGATTTAAAGCCTCTCGTGTAAAAGTGTCTAATTTTTCTAGCGCAATTTTTTCATCGACAGCCAGACGAAAGGGGTGGTGGGGAAGAATCTTGTTTATTTCTAGGGCCCGTTCTTCGATAATGGCTCCATCGAATGGAGTAATATGAGTCGTAAAGTATTTCTCTTGTTGCACCAGCCGTCCAGCGTCATCGCAGTGAATAACAATCGCTGCAAGTTCTAACAAAGCACATTTTTTCGGGTCGACACCGCCGGTTTCTACGTCAATAACGACGGCCAGGTAGCCGTCAAAACGCTGATTGGTTGGTAGAATGTTTTTTTCTCTGTTATCAGTGGTCATGTTTAATTTGCCATTCAAGGGTTTCTCCTGCGGCAAAAGGGATGAGCGTTTCACCTGCAAAAGAAAGTGATTCGGGCACTTGCCAGGGTCGTTTAATTAATTCAATTTCTTCATTTGTCGTTGTTATACCATAAAAAGCTGCACCGAAGTGACTACTAAAGTCGGACAAACGATGGAGAGCATTATACTGCTCAAATACTGTTGTGTACAGCGCTAGCGCAGCATGTGCAGTATAAATGCCGGCACATCCGCAGATGGATTGTTTTGTTTTCTGGGTGTGTGGCGCTGAGTCAGTGCCTAAGAAAAAATGCGGATCTCCACTGATACTTGCGTGGATTAAAGCCTGACGATCACTTTCTCGTTTGAGAATCGGTAAGCAGTAAAGATGAGGTCGGATCCCGCCAGCCAACATATCATTACGACTAAGCCAGAGATGGTGTGCCGTGATGGTTGCAGCTACATTGCTTTTTTGTGCGCGAACAAAATCAACAGCCACTTGGGTAGTGATGTGTTCTAAAATAACGCGTAGCTCAGGGAGTTTCTTGAGTAAGGGGGCGAGGACTTGTTCGATAAAAACAGCTTCTCGATCAAAAATATCAACACTAGGGTCGGTGACCTCCCCGTGAATACAGAGGGGTAAGCCAGTTTCTTGCATTTTTTTCAGTACCGGAAACAGTGCATCCCAGGATTGAATCCCTTCATCACTATTTGTTGTCGCACCCGCTGGGTAAAGTTTTGCAGCGATCACATGCTTAGACTGGCTGGCTTGTTCAATATCGGCGGTCGAGGTTTCTGCTGTTAAATACAGACTCATGCAAGGCTCAAAAGTTCGGTCTGCAGGGACAGCTGCTAAAAGTCTATCTCGATATTGGAGAGCATCAGCCACGGTGACAATTGGCGGAGTGAGGTTCGGCATGGCGAGTGCATGAGAAAATTGACGACTGGCATCGGGTACCGTGCGACTTAGTGCCGAACCATCACGAAAATGATGATGCCAATCCTGAGGTTTTTTTATGTGAATTATTTTTTCCATGGAACTAGTTTAGCTCAAGTAGGGGATGATTTCTTTAGAAATAGCATGATAAGCTCAGGAAAATAATAAAAATTTATGCAGTATTTCCTATAGAATACCGAACTAAACGTGTGTATAGTCCTCTCTGGTTTTTATTCCTCTAAAGGAGATTAAGATGGCATTACAACGTGTACTTCTCATGAGTGCTACAGCAATATCAGTTTGCTTGTTATCTGGGCAGGCACTAGCTGGAAAAAATAGTGACGTAAGAGTTAGCCAGCTCGAGGAGAAAATAGCGCGCTTACAAAAAAAAGTAGATTCGATAGAAGCCAACCAAAAGAGTAAAAAAACAGAGCAGGTCGAAAAAGAATCAAAAGTGACTAAAGCCGAGCTCTCTGTTTTAGGGCACATGGTGCGTAGTGGAGTGACAATTTCAACAACCCCATTTTTGGGCTTAAGAAACGGCCAGGTTTTGTATAGTGTTCCATCCATGAATGAAGACTTGAGAATTTTAAAACAGCGTGGGGACTTGGAGACAAAGCTAAATGCTTTAGGTACTTCACTCAGTGAGCGTGCATTAGTTGGAATTTCGGGTGCGGTCGAGGGTGATTTTATAGAACAAAAGAATTGGAGATCCAAATTTTTAGGAGATACCAATTTAGGAACGGCAGAGATTGATGTGGG
>JBIKMG010000080.1:0-3935 GCA_044359385.1 Coxiellaceae bacterium | reverse complement strand
TTCTCCATTACTTATAACTCTACTTCAACGGATACCGGTTCGCGTGTACCGAACAATGAGCTCTACCTCCAGCGAGGTTTTTTAACGATTGGTAATCTGAAAAAATCACCGATTTATTTTTCAATAGGTCAAATGTATGTCCCTTTTGGTCGGTATGCATCAGCGATGATAACAACGCCGTTAACTCAATCTATGGGTCGGATATCTGCACGAGCAGCTGTTCTTGGATATTCTAACGGACCTTTATTTGCGCAAGTTTATGGTTATAACAGTCTAAGCCAAAGTAGGAGCAGTTTTCCGACAGATGAGGGTGGTGTGAATTTTGGTGGGGAATACGATTTTGGTGTGCAGAGTTTAAGCTTTGGTATCGGTGCAGTGACTAATATGGCAGACTCGCAAGGTGCGTTGAATAATACGAGTCCTTCAGGATTTACGGGTTTTAACGCTGCAGGTACTACTTTTACGTTGCGTCATAATGTCCCTGCTGTCGATGTCTATGCAAACTACAATCGTGATACGTGGAGCTTTATCATTGAGGGCTTGGGTGCGGCACGCAGTTACAGCCCGCTCGACATGTATTATGGATCAAGTGGGGCTGGTGCGAAGCCAGCGGCTTTTCACACAGAGTTTGATTACAATACGCATTTTTTTGGTAAACCAGCAACGGCTGCGGTTACCTATGGTCAAACCTGGCAGGCACTTGCTATGAATCTACCGCGTCATTCGATTTCAGTGATATATGATGTGCAAGTTTGGCGACAAGCTGCTATTGGTGTAGAGATTAGGCATGATATGAATTACAAATCAGGGACTGCGAGTGGTGGCGCAATAGGAACTGGGACAGCTGGTTCAACAGTTCCAGTTTGCGAAGGTGGAACGCGTGATATCATAACCACTCGTTTTGGTGTGTATTTTTAGTCCTCTGTAAAATAGGTGTTTTAGAATGAGAGGTTGCGCTAACGCATTGATGGTAAATGGCATGAGCGCAAAAATCCCCAAAAACGCGAAATACATAGAAGCATAGATCTATAATTCAGGGGGAGTTTTTAGATAGACTCCCGTGTAGTTGTAAGTGTCGAAAAAGGGCTCATTGCCTACCCGGGATGAACAGAACTGTTCAATTCTTGTAGTGATATCAATGATTTCGAATCATGACGAAGGGTGTTCATGACATTACAAAGCGGCTTAGAGTCGGTGCTTACGAACATAATCATCGGCCCCTTCATAGGTTTGAGTGCAACAACCGTGCTTGCTGACTCGATGGCATAGGTTGGAATATTATTTTTAAAGGTATAATGGCTTAAAAAAACATCTATTGGTTGATTATGAATAAGGATAGTCGCATATATTTTTTGATTGGGCCTATAATTGGACTGGGAAAATCCTCTCCATAAACTGAAGCCGACCTGTTCAATTTTACGAATGAGATAAAAAGGGCGATCATTTAGCATATAGATATTTGTTTTATTCGGGTCATTAATGATTAATTGAAGCGTTCCAGACTTTGCTTGTATGATTTCTGCTTGTGGAGAGTTGAACATAAATATCCACTTTTCCTTTGCTTCTTGGAGCCCTTGTTGTTCATTTTCTGCTGCTGACAGGTTAGCGTTAACACTAAACGCAGATACAGATAAGTACGCTGTCAATAGTATGGATTTAAGGTATTTGGTCATAGTATTTCCTTATAAAATGCCTAATTTTTTTCGACACTCTTTATTTGGGACGATCATATAGGTGCAACCTAATGAACAAATCACACGATTAGTCACACAAGATGAGTTGACAATGACGACACCAGGCCCTTGAGTAGGTTTAATGGTTGAGTTATAAATAAATGGTTTAACAATAAGATGGATAGCCGTTGGTGTAAAGTTGAAGCCAACTATCTTAATGCTTTGAACTTGATTATTAATGATAATTTGAGCATCTACCGGTGTATCGGAGAAGGTATTGTTAGAGATAACTAACATAAAGCGACTCAGGTATTTTCCGGTAATCCGTTCGGATAGTACCGGATTTTTGTTACGAGTAACCGCTAGGTTAATAATATTTTTCTTAGGGATAGTGATTTGAAAGCGCTTGAATTTTTTCATCGCTTCTATTTCTATGAAATTACTTGTTATTGTCGCGAAGGAGAGGGTAGGTAGCTCAGGCATATGATAGTTGCGTTTTTCTTCAATAATGATTGGGGTAGCATAACTCATGTTGAAAAAAAAACTTGCTGTGCAGACTAAAGAGCTAAAAATAATTTTCCGCATAATTCTCCTGACCAGTTCTAATTTAAGGTGTTTAAAAAGACTAGACTATTCTTTTTTTTTCCCGATTTGCATAAAAGCGTCACCTCCAGTAAAGAAAAGCATTCTTATTGCCATAAATTTTAAGAGGGTGAAATTGCAACAGACGTCTATAGACGATTTTGATTTAATAATTGGATCTGAAATAGCCACTTCTGCAGTGATGGTGACAGATAGGCCTAGTCATGTCGCCAAGCATATATTTTTATCTGGTATCGAGGAAGTTCTTTTTCAACCTGCTAAAAAGAAACAAGCCGGAGTTTATCCGCATACCAATATTATTCTAGCGATTAATTCAAAACCTAATGACTCCTTTTTTTTTAAGGTAATTAGTTATCATCGCCTAGGAAACTCAATCATTTGGAAATTACGTAATATCAATATAAATTCGCCTCAGAAGATAGCTAGCTATTTGAGCTATACAGGGCCTATCAAAATGTTCTTGCAAAGCAACTTGCTTGTTGAATGAGGGCTAAATTAATGAGTAAATGCTTAATTTTTATTATTTTTTTCTTTACAGTCACTTATGCCTTAGCGGAAAAGCCGAAAGTGCGCGCTGTTTTGTATTTGGATATATTGCAAGCAACGATTAAGTCATCTTCTAATGACGACTACATACTGAGTTTCTCCGTTAAAGATAGTTTAGGAGTTGCTATGACAGTATCACCATTTAGTATTGCTAAGCAGTTAAGTATGAAAGATGCGTTATTAATTGTATCGGAAGGAGATCTACAGGGTAGTCCAGCGAATCTTATCTTAGATTTTAACGATCACTTTATTGTTGCTGAAATAAGGAGTATTTCTCAACTAAAAAATCAAGTTAATTTTCAAATTAAGCAAATAGGTCTCGATAAAAAAGTAATGAAAAATTCTTACAGGGGAAGAGTTCGTCTATTTATAGATGATGAAACCTTGAATACAGGTATAACCGGTCAATTTATGTGTTCTTCTGCAATGGGTGAGAATTCGTGTGGGTGTTTCTGGACTTCACTTGTTGACCATCCAAATGAAACGTACTGCGATGGGTATTCAAATCCAAGCAACTTTGAAAAACTTCAAGAGTGTTTAGAATGTGGAGAAGGTAGTGTTTCTGAATGCCAAGATGAATATAGTCACTAGTAAGGGCTTATAAACTCATTACACTTCAAGATGCGAATAGTTGCAAATCTAGGATGTGAAAGTGATTGATGACTCTTTTGCGTAATACGAATTTTTTCTAATGATATGGTTAAAAAATCATAGACACTGTAGTCACGAGATAAAAAATAAGCGATATCAGGTGCAGATCGTAAATGTGTAAAACTCCATTTTTGAGGTAGAGGGTGTCTTTGCGCTGGTAGAGCGAGGAATAATCGGCAATTTATCCATGCTGTTTTTTGGATCCTGCGAACGTCTGCGCCATGGCTGGATTTTTCGCCTGATTACGGCGGATGGAGCGATAGTTAGCGGCGATTTTTCCGACACCACAGACAGATCATGTGAAAAACTTCTGTTATAGTTTAATTATCATCTTGAGCTTTAAGGGGAGGCAACGATGACGCTTATTCGAAATTCAATATTAGGGTTATCTTTGCTCTGTGCATTTCCGTTTATTGAGGCTAAACCAGCTTCGACGGTTGCGCATCAGAAGATGGAATTTCT
>JBIKMG010000016.1:0-29795 GCA_044359385.1 Coxiellaceae bacterium | reverse complement strand
AGCCCACAGCGTCTTTTTTCCCCATAATGGATATTCACGACGCAGGTGTTGAGCTTGCTGCTCAACCTGCTTGCTCCAACCAGATTTGCGAACCACGCGTGGCCGTCTAGACTTTGGTGATAGCCCATGAATACCCTCAGATCGGTACAATGACCGCCAACGAAAGAGAGTGGATCGCGATACTTCAATCGCCTGCAAAGCGGCTCTCTCGGAGCACCCTTCTGCTCGTAAGGATGTGTAAATATCTACCTTTTTTCGTCTGAATCGAGTGGTATTACAAATTTCTCTTTCATCAATCTTCCAACTTCGATATGATTTGATTCGCAGTGATTTTATCTGCATTTGAGGCCTCACATTTATTTCTGTAAATCAAGAGGAATTATTTTATATCATTTCAGTCTCAAATCTATCTGAACCTACACAGTTTCTTAGGTTTTTGCTCCTTTATCGGATCGGAGACAAGAGCCTTAGCCTCTTTATACAAGCCCTCGTACATTTTCTCACTTTCATAGACAATCACCAAAGCCAAATCGTATTTAATTTTAAGCAGATCCCATTTTTTCAATTGTTCTTTTTGTTCATGGACTTGTCTTTCGGTTCTATCGCAACTAATTCAACAAACGCTATTTTGTAAAGGGGGATCTGTTTTGCACGAAACTAGACTGCTAACGCATAAAACGGTTCGGAAATGGTTTGATTGGCGGACGACTTGTGTTGCTGTTTCTTCAGCATATGATGCAATTCGATACCAGCTAACGTAGCTTTTTCTGAATGCATAGCCTTGAAACAAAGCATCGGCTTAACAATTTTTTTAATGAATCGATGGTCCTGCTCGACGATGTTATTTAAATATTTAATCTGTCGAATCCCGATTTTTTCATTTTTTGGGAGCATTTTATTGATCGTATCTAAAGCGGATTTATTAGAACCGCTTTTACCCATCGTAATCTTTTCTGGTCTTTCAGCAGAGCCCATAGCCTTGTTGAAAAAGGTTTTAAAGGTACCAACGCACAGACATGAGTATAATGTCCTTTTTAAACTGCCCCCATTTGAAGCTGATCATATTCCATCCAATCCTGGGGTTAACTTTCGCTTAGTTTACCAGTTCGCCTTACTTCTTGCGACAGAACCAAAATTAGTGGGCTTGGGATCAACTTTGGAATTTACAGAAAAATTGTTGCTTTATCGCAGGAATAGCTGAGATTATGTCTGGACTAATACAATTAATCGATCAAGCTAGGCCGCTTTCAAAGTAATAGTTACATTTAATTTTGCCGCATAAGCTAAGTCAAATAATGCATCTAAACTAAAATTATTAAGCCGGCCACGCAACAGATCGTTTAATCGAGGTTGCGTTACCCCCAGCTCTTTGGCTATTTTTGCCTGAGTTGTATCCATAGAAATTATTTTTTTTCGTAGTGCTGTCATAAGTTCAGATCTGGCCCGCATACTCGCTGCTTCATAAGCAGTATCTTCTAGTGCATCCCAAACACTATTGAATTTTTGGCTTTTCATTATCTTTCCCTCTCTTTCATTTCTTTCATTTCTTTGAATCTAGATTTAGCTAAGTCTAGATCTTTCTTAGGGGTCTTTTGTGTCTTCTTCTCAAAGGCGTGTAATACCACAATATTTTTAGCGCTCTCAAGCACATACATCGTTCGAAAAGCCCCATCCTTGTTTCTTATTCGTATCTCTTTTACCCCTGGGCCAATGCTTTTCATGGGCTTCCAGTCTTCCGGTGGTAGCCCAACCTGGACACTTTCCAGTTGGTACCCAATTTCTCGCCGAGTTTCCTTTGTGAAATCCCTAATAACAGAAAGACTGTCCCCCATAAATTCTATCGTTTTCATCTCGATCCTTATTCCCCCCCACGCACACAATTATATCAGTTACGATATAATTTTCAACTATTGTGTATAGGTTCAGCACATAGGGGACTGAAGGCCTCCCCGAGTGAGTTTCTGATAGTAGCTTAATGGTGTGTCTAAATTCAATGCTTGATGCGGCCTAAAGGTGTTATAGATTTTCATGTATCCAACCAGCGCTTTTCTTAGATCAAGCAGGCATATAAGGCCATCATAGAGCGAATAAAATTCGTAACGCAAGGTCCCCGATTGCAATGCTCAACACACCCATTTAGCTCAGGTGATCTCGGTGGTAAAACGAATAAATCAATGCCTGATTCAGCACAAGACTCCTCAACGTCTGTTCTAAACTCACTACCACCGTCAACTTGAATTGACTCAACCGCAAAAGGCATTTTCTCTTTAACTAACGCTAAAAACTGTTCGGGCTACATCACAAATTTCTCTTTCATCAATTTTCCAACTTCGATACGATTTCATTCGCAGTGATTTTATCTGCATTTAAGCCCTTCCGTTTATTTCCGTAAATCAAGAAGCCTTATTTTATATCATCTCACCCTCAAATCTATATGAACCTATACAGAATGACTGGTACAAACAAATCTCTAAAGATATTGCTCGTCCTTATCCTAAATATGGCTAATGGAAACGCTATCAAAAACAAAATTTAATTTTATGAACGAGTCAGTAAATGGAGACTAAACATAGGGTCATTGCCGACACAATCCTGTTTCTTAACCCGACAAGAGGATTCCTGAAAATTAGTTCTGAAACCTATCTGAATCTAGATAACTAGAGAGTCTAAATTCACCCTAAGTCCAGTAAAAATCGGTTTGATTTTGACAATTAAACAGAGTACCCTTCGGGTAATAGAGGAGAGGCACTTGTTTAAGCCCGGTATACAATCACTGCGTTATGAGATAACAGCCGCCATTGCTTTGAAGTTATCATTGCTCTTTCTTCTCTGGTTTTTTTGCTTCTCACATCCGATTAAGAATCAGTTAACCAATGAGAAAATGCGCGCTCACTTTCTTTCCCCTACTAAAACCACCCTTCTTCAAAATAAGGAAACATCATGATCTCCGAATCTGTCGTTCACTTATCGCGCCTACAGTTTGGCATGACTGCCATGTACCACTTCATTTTTGTTCCGCTAACGCTAGGCCTATCTGTCTTGCTCGGGATCATGGAGTCCATCTATGTTATGACCAACCGTGTTATTTGGCGGAAAATGACCCAGTTTTGGGGTGTTTTATTCGGCATTAACTTCGCGATGGGGGTTGCTACTGGAATCACAATGGAGTTCCAGTTCGGAACTAACTGGGCTTATTACTCGCAATATATTGGTGACGTTTTTGGCGCACCTCTGGCGATTGAAGGATTGATGGCTTTTTTTCTAGAGGCCACCTTTGTCGGTCTTTTTTTCTTTGGCTGGAATCGCCTATCCAAAATTGGCCACCTAACGGTCACTTGGTTAGTCGCTATTGGTTCTAGCTTATCGGCATTATGGATTTTGATTGCGAATGGATGGATGCAACACCCGGTTGGCTCTTATTTCAATTTTCATACCATGCGAATGGAAGTGAGCAGTTTTTCGGATGTCATTTTCAATCCTGTTGCCCAAGCTAAATTTGTACATACAATCAGCGCTGGTTATGTCACAGGCTCAATCTTTGTTTTAGCGATTAGCGCTTTCTACTTATTACGTGGTCGCAATAATGAAATAGCGAAACGTTCCATGGCTGTTGCGGTTTCTTTTGGGCTAGCATCTGCATTAGCGGTTGCTGTTTTAGGCGATGAAAGCGGTTATCTGGCCAATGAGAATCAAAAAATGAAGCTGGCTTCGATCGAAAGTGAATGGGAAACTGAATCAGCCCCTGCTTCTTTCACCTTAATTGGAATCCCAAATCAAAAAGAACAAAGAACCGATTACGCACTGAAAGTCCCTTACTTACTCGGATTAATTGCGACGCGCTCACTAGACACTCCTATTTCTGGCATTAAAGAACTTGTCGCAAAAGCAAACACCCGCATCCAAAATGGTATCCCCGCTTACTCCGCGTTGCAGATACTCCAAAAAAATCAGAATGACGTAGCAGCACAAGAAACATTAAAAAAACATGTCGACGACCTTGGATACGCTTTATTGCTGAAAAAATACACCGATGACGTCACTCACGCGACACCCGATATGATCAAAAAAGCTTCTTGGGATACCGTACCAACGAGCGTTTCTGCACTATTTTGGGCATTTCGAGCGATGGTTATTATCGCACTCTACTTTATCTTATTATTTGCAATTGGCTTCTACTTATCTACAAAACGAAAGCTCGCTAAAAACCGCTGGTATTGGCACCTAGCGCTCTATAGCTTTCCACTAGCCTGGATTGCTTCTTGGTGTGGCTGGTTCGTCGCTGAATTTGGTCGTCAACCCTGGGTAGTTGAAGGTGTGCTGCCCACATTCCTGGGAACATCTTCATTAACGACAGGCCACCTATGGTTCTCCCTGTCCGGCTTTGTCATCTTTTATACTATTTTAGCTGTTGTAGAGGTTTTCTTGATGATAAAATACATCCGACGAGGCCCTGAAGGATTAGAATTACAAGGGGATGCCTAATATGATTGATTACTCCATCTTACGTGTTATTTGGTGGGTCTTACTGGGTGTCTTGTTAATTGGTTTTGCAGTTATGGACGGCTTTGACCTAGGCGTTTCAGCCTTACTTCCATTTCTTGCCCACAATGATACTGAACGAAGAATTATGATCAACTCCATTGGCCCAGTCTGGGAAGGAAATCAGGTTTGGATTATTTTAGGCGCTGGTGCAATTTTTGCAGCTTGGCCACCCATTTATGCCGTCTCTTTTTCCGGCTTTTACATTGCTTTTTTTGTCATTTTATTAACATTTATTCTACGTCCTGTTTGTTTTAAATATCGCAGCAAATTAAATAACCCAAGATGGCGTGGAACATGGGATTATCTACTCTGTATCGCAGCTATCATCAGTAGCGTAGTCTTCGGAATAGCCGTTGGAAATATCCTCCAGGGCGTCCCCTTCTATTTAGATAGCGATCTACGTGCTTTTTACACCGGAACCTTTTGGCAGCTATTAAATCCATTCGGTTTCTATTGTGGCGCTTTAAGCTTATTTATGCTGGTGATGCAAGGTGCCATTTACCTCGCGAACAAAACAATAGATCCTCTTCGTCAACGAGCGGTCATAACCTCTCGAATTGCTGGCGTTATTGCTTTACTTCTTTTCATAGGTGGTGGGATTTGGATTCAACGGATGACGGGTTACCTATTAACATCAAAAACAGTCATGGACGGCCCCTCTAATCCTCTTTACAAAACAGCCTCTGCAGATATAGGTGCTTGGCTTACAAACTATTCTCTGCATCCTTACTTTATCATCGCACCGATGTTAGCCGTAACCGGCATTATCATTGCATTGTTACTGATTAGACAATTTTACCGATTTTCCCTTTTTTTTTCGAGCATAGGCATTCTTGGAATTATCAGTACCGTTGGCTTAAGCATGTTTCCATTTATTCTGCCATCCAATACAAACCCAAATATGAGCTTAATCGTATGGGATGCCTCATCTAGTCAACTAACTTTATTTATCATGCTACTGGTGACTGTGGTTTTTATGCCCCTCATCATTCTTTATACCTCCTGGGTGTATCACATCATGAAAGGGGTTGTCACTGAAAAAACGATTGCCGACAACAATCAATCTTATTAAAATAGGGGGAATTTTATGTGGTATTTTGCATGGATTCTGGGCTTAGGCGCCGCTTGTTTCTTTTCAGTTTTAAATGCCTTGTGGTATGAAATCAAACCAGAAAACGATCAGTAATCCTGCGCCTTCCCATATCAGATTAAAAATTTAGACATGCTGCTATTGCGCATAAGCTTTACTCCCTTTCTCATCTGATTTAAACAGGGATCTACTTATTAACACCGCACTGATTAGCCTCACATTAAATTGCTAACGAGCTAAACCTCTCGTTGAAGTTTCAATTGCTTTTAGAAACAACCTAACCTCAGGTGATTCTTCCTGCATCTCAATTAATACCGCCTTTATCTGATCGACAGGTAATTGATCCTTAATAAACATATACAGAACACGCTTTAACTTCTGAATGCTTTCATTGGTGAATCCCTGACGACGCAATCCGACTAAATTCAAACTATGTGGAGCACCTGGATTACCCGCTACAATGACATAAGGCAAAATATCCTGGACTACTTTAGTTGCTCGGCCTAAAAAAGAATATTCACCTACTTTACAAAATTGATGAACTCCAGAGAATGCCCCTAAAAATGCATAATCTCCTACCTCTACAAAACCGGCAATAGAAGCCATGTTTGCAAAAATAACAGAGTTCCCAACAACACAATCATGCGCAACATGCGTATATGCCATAAAATAATTATTATCACCTACTCTAGTCAAACCCTCTATTTTTGATGCTCGACTAATTGTTGCTGATTCGCGAATACGATTGTTTTTCCCAATAATAAGCCTGGTATGCTCGCCCTTATAATCCAAATACTGTGGATCAGAACCAATGGAGGCAAATGGATAAATCGTATTTAACTCGCCAATCTCTGTGTCTTGTTGGACCACCACATGCGAGTGCAACACAGTATTCGCAGCAATTTTTACCCGCGGCCCAATGATACAGTATGGCCCCACTTTTACAGTTGAATCTAACTCAGCTGTAGAATCAATGCACGCTGTTTTATCAAGCACCTGTTACCGTCCCACCATTAACTGGAGTTGCATCCCTGACAATTACTATTTCTGCAGAACAAGCCACTTCGCCTCCTACTTTTGCTACCGCACTAAATTTCCAAAGTTCACCGCGATTTTTTAATACCTCAACCACAAGAATCAACTGATCACCTGGGACAACCATTCGCTTAAAGCGGGCGTTGTTAATCCCTGTCAAATAAAATAAGTTACGTAATGTATCTTTTTCTGGCAATGTCTTAATTAGGAGCATACCACAAGCTTGTGCGAGTGCCTCGACTATCAAAACTCCAGGCATAACCGCTTTAACTGGGAAATGACCTGAGAAAAAAGGTTCGTTTGTAGTGACATTTTTCAACCCAACCAAACGTTTCCCGACATCCCAATCAGTCACTGTATCTATGAGCAAAAAAGGATAGCGGTGAGGGATTCTTTCCCGGATCTCATGATTTGAAATATGCTTAGTCATTCTATTTTCTCCAGTTGTTTATTGATTTTAATAATTGTTTTATCCAAGCTTCTCAAACGCGCAACCAAACGAAGCCAGCGAGACCGCGTTAGCAAGCCTGTTCCAGAACCATAGATACCCGGCTCACTAACTGAGTTTGAAACACTCGCCCTACCTAAAAAAATCACATGATCTGCTATCGTAAGATTATCTGCAATGCCACAATGGCCTGCTAAAACACAGTTGCTTCCAATTTTTGTACTACCAGCAATACCGGAACAACCCGCAATAACCGTATCCTCACCAATAAAAACATTGTGCGCGATCATCACCTGATTATCAATTTTAACACCTCTTGAAATGTGAGTATCACTCAGTGCGCCTCGATCAATCGTTGTCGAGGCACCAATTTCAACATCATCCTCAATAAAAACTCCTCCAATTTGCGGTATTTTATGCCAAGAACCTGAAAAACTTTTTCGATGATAACCAAATCCATCCGCTCCAATAATACTACCCGCATGAATAGACACACGATTACCGAGACGAACATCTTCGTACAAGACAACATGAGGAGCTAAATGAACATCATCACCCAGTCTGCAATTTCTACCGATTGAACAACCTGCAGAAAGAACCAGATTTTCACCCAAGGAGACCCCTTCTCCAATAACAACGCCTGGTCCAATAAAAGCCGATTGAGGGATCATCACAGATTTATCTATCACCGCAGTTGGATGACAAGAAGGTGTGACTTCTTGCCGTGGATGAAGTAACAACAAAGCTTCAATTAAAGCCTGCTGCGGGTCATCAGCTAACAAACGATTTCCAGAAAAGACAGATGACATAGTGGGTGAAAGAATGACGATACCCGCTTTTGTTTTTGACAATAAGGGTAATTGCTTTTGAGATCGACAAAATGAGAGATGCGTGGAATCAGCAAAATTTAAGGATGCTACTCCAACTACCTTATGATCAAGATCACCTTCGCATGTCAAGGAAAGCTTTTGAGCAAGCTCTTTTAGTGTGAAGTAGGGCAAAAGACCTCCTGGATAAGACTGATTAGCAATTCCTAATTAAAGATAAAAACGCCCGTTTTTTAAAAATCGAACGTTTTTTGACAATCTATCTTGTTTACCCGGAATTTCTAACGCATCATGCTACTTATTTAGCGCGTCAATGACTTGCTGAGTATAATCAATGCCAGGTGCTGAATAGAGCAGTCCGTTTTCTGGCAAAATTGAATCTAAATTTTTTGCCGCCGCCACTTTTGCTGCTGCCAACTTAACTTCTTCAAAAAACTTCTGCATCGCATCATTTTGAGCAGAAACCAACTCTCTTTGGAAAGTCATCTGAGCACCTTGAAGAGTTTGAGCTTGTTTCTGTAAGTCTTGAGCAGCGGTAGATAATGCAGGCTGACTCATAACGGCTTGGTTTTTCTTGAATTTTTCTTGATCTTTTTGGAATTTTTGCTGCATAGCCATAATTTCTTTTTGCTTAGGTAGAAATTTTTTCTGGATAGCCGCTTGCATAGCCTTTACTTGAGGAACAGCTTTAACAACTCTATCCATATCGACAACGCCAAAATTACCGGCCATTGCAGCACTCGCAAAAACAACCGTTATAATTGCCAGTGTTATTTTTTTAAACATACGTTTACTCCCAATTTTTTAAACTAGCGCTCATTAATTTATCAAAACTAAGCGCGCCTAACTTCAGAAATTCTGGAGAAGTCCACAACTGAACGTTTCCGAACAGGGAGGGGATTCACCAAGAGTTGCTGATAACACGACGTATCATACCTAAAATCAGAAAGAAGTACCAAAGGAAAAATCAAATATTTTTTCCTGATCATTCTGTTTCTTATTTAAGGGCACTGCAAAACTTAAATCAATCATTCCCATCGGGGAATACCATTGAAGCATGATCCCTGCTGATGTTCTTAAATTCTCGATACTTACCTTTTCTAAATTAACAATACTGGAATCTGCTAAATCCCCTGTATTACGGGGTATATCAAACACATTACCTGCTGAGAAAATAAGGGATGTACGCACTTTCGATGAAATAAGCTCTGGTAAAATGATGTTCGCATTAAACACGGCCGCAGCATTCCCACCCAGAGCAGTGCCTGCAAGTTTGTTCCAAGGACCCAGAGAATTAGACGCATAGCCAGGAACTGAACCAATACCACCTAGATAAAAATTCTTGAAGAATGGAAATTCTGTTTTTTTACCGTAACCATCACCGTATTGAAGTGTTGCTTGAGCATTAAAAACAAAGCCATAAAATAAAGGCTGATACCAACGGGCTAAATACGAGCCAATATAATAAGGCGCGCTTGAGGCCAACACAGGTAAACTACCTGTTGCAGAAACTGAGTTAGCAAACCCTGCTGTTGGGAAAATAGCTCTATCTAAGTTGTTATACCCCCAGCCACCTGACAAGGTAAAGTCATTGTAGCTTTTCGAATCCTTCCCGGCAGGAAGCGCCAAATAATCTAGCACACTGGGCACAGCTACATTCACATTTGTTTGATCCAATATCACATGATTAATATTTATATTTTCATACCCATAGCCAAAGCTCAAACTACTGTGCTCTGTCAATGGAATCCCATAGTTGATAGCAAGACCAATCCCATCTTGCTTGTAAGACGAATCTAAATTGTATTCAGGCTTATTAGAGACGCGAGTATAATACAAATCAAAGGAGCGGCTCATTCCATTAGGTCTGTAATAGGGCTCACTAAAGCCAATATTATAATTTTGGACAACTGCGTTATTTTGAAAGCCAACTGAAATACCATCACCGCTTCCCAAAAAATTTTTTTCACTGATACTAGCACCATAAACAATACCGTAGGCCGTATCATATCCCGCCTGAACTTGTGCTGAACCTGTTCGGATCTCTTTGAGATCAATTTTTAAATCCGTCAATTCCGGATGCGAATTGACTGGGGTATGTGCTATTTTCACATCTTCGAAGTATCCCAGCAACATCAATCGCTGCTTAGAGCGCTCAATAGCCGCACTGGAATAAAGACTGCCTTCAAGCTGACGCAGCTCTCGTCTAATGACTACATCTTTTGTTCGATCATTGCCTTCTATAGTTATATTTCTCACATACACTCGAGCCCCTGAGGCAAGGTGAAAGTTAAAAGAAACCGTATGATTCAATGTGTCTATTTTCGGAATTGTACTGACCTGAGGAAACGCATAACCTTGATCGGCAATATAATGACTTAGCCCTGACTCAGAAGCGATCAAGTCATTTTTTGAAAAATATCCACCGACATGCAAGCTAACAACTTTTAGAAGCTGACTCTCATAACCTAATGTGGTACCCGTAACTTCAAAACCACTGACTTTGTAACGCTCACCTTCGTCAATCCTAATTGTCAAGTACACACCCTTGGTTCGCTTATCAACTTTTTCGGGCTTCACAACGACTTTCAAATAGCCGTTGTTTAAGTAAAAATCTCGTATCGCATTTAAATCTTTGTCGAGTAAAAACTCAGAAAAATGGTCGCTATTCGTAAGCCAGCTCATAATGCCTGGCGTAGTCATTGACATTTGTCCACGCAAGTGGCCTGAAGAAAATGAATCATTGCCCACAAAACGAATTGATCGAAGAATCGCGGAACCACCCTCCGTCACATGAATATTGATTGCCACTCGATTATTCGGGAGTTGACTCACTGTAGGAATAACAGAAACGGAAGGGTAGCCCATATTTTCATACTGTTGCGTTAAACCCTGTACAATCAGATTCAGTTTATTTGGGCTATAGGTCTGCCCAGCGTCAATACCCATATTTTTTAAAATCGGCTCCAGTGCTTTTGACTTGATTTCTTTGTTTCCTTCTATACGAACACGACCAATCACAGGCCATTCTTTTACTTTAATGACTAAGTTATTTCCACTTCGGTAAACCTTCACATCACTAAAATAACCCGTGCTATATAGCGAATGGATAACAGCCTGGCCATCCTCGCTACGATACATGCCGGATGGTTTAACTGGAAGATAACTTAATGCTGTTGCACTGGGTATCCGCAACAAACCAATAAATTGAATTTGAGCAATACGAAAAAAAGAAGCTATGGCTGATGCCGAATCATTCGCAAATAAACCCAGCACGAAGAAACTAGATAAAACAATCCCTTTTAATTTCACATTCACACCTTAATAATCTTACTCCGGAAACATTTCGATAGAACACTGTAACCAGAAATTCATTTATATCCGGAAACACCGGCCAATTAGTGGAGTAACTCTATCAGCTTGCATCCAGGCATGCAATCATGGCCCACCATTCATACCGACAGCTACACTCTTTAAATTCTTCGCTCATCTCAACTAAAAAAACCCTGACTTATCTAAAACTGAAGGAATTTCAGCAGTCGACTTTGCACCTGATACCCCCCCCTCCATTCAGGCAGCGAATAGCAAAAAAGCATCTGTTATAGGCTAGAAATCTGCTCATCACCCGTGTATGATTGGCCCGGACAACACCGGCACAGGCACCCAATGACCATCTCATCCATTTCTATACCTATGCGTTACGTAGGTCCGGTAAGAATAACCGGCGATATTAACTGCAGCGTTCGCGTTCCATTAGCAACATTCGAATCTCCCATGTGGCCATCGACAAATCGTGGTGCTAGCGTTAGCCGACTCGCCGGCGGAATTCGAACGACTCTACTTAGTAACTGCATGACCCGCTCCATCCTGGTTGAAGGCCCAAATGCTCACTACTTACGGTCCTGCATCCATGAACTGGATATCGATAGACTCAACCAAATAACAATAACAACTAGTCAATACGCCAAACTTAAAACCATTAATCATCAAATCAATGGCAAACTCTTATTTCTTCGCTTAGAATTTAATACCGGTGATGCCGCTGGGCACAATATGGTAACGCAAGCTGCGGATGCTATTATTAATTGGCTAACTCAAACATTTTCTCAACTCATGTATGTCTCCATTTCTGGAAATTACTGCGTAGATAAAAAAGTCTCCGCTGTTAATGGAATTTTAGGACGAGGAAAGTCAGTCGTTGCGGAAATAACTATTCCTCGATCCATTTGCTTAGAGAAGTTAAAAACAACTCCTCAGGCTATCTGTGATCTCAATCTCAAGAAAAATTTAATTGGATCCATACTCTCGGGGAGTTTAAGAACAGCCAACGCACATTTTGCTAATTTACTATTAGGTTTTTATCTCGCTCTGGGACAAGATGCTGCTAATATCGTTGAAGGTTCGCAAGGTGTCGTTTATACAGAAATGCAAGGTGAGGATCTCTATTTTTCCGTTACCTTGCCTAATATCATTGTCGGTTGCATTGGTAATGGCAAGGAGCACCCTTTCGTACAGGAAAACCTTATGATTCTCGGCTGCAATAAATTAGCCGAGTCCGGTGAAAATGCTGAGCGCCTAGCCATGATCTGTGCTGCCACTGTACTTTGCGGAGAACTCTCCCTGCTGGCTGCTCAATCAAACTCTGGGGAATTGATGGCAGCACACCACCGCTTTGAACGAGGCACTGAAGACTATCAGGAGTCCAGCGAGAGCAAAGAGACTGCAAAGTGATTCCCTCTTCTTCGCATATCAAAGTAAGAACACCCGCTAAACTGATTATCTCGGGAGAGCATGCAGTTGTTCATGGAAACCCGGCTATTGGAATTGCAGTTAATCGATATATGGATGTCACGATACACTGGCTAAAACTAGCGCAATGGTCTTTTGACCTCATGGGCATTTCATTTAAACGACAAATTGCGCTGACCACCTTGCACCACTTAAAAAGAAAAATCCATCGAGAATATCAGCGTTTTCAGCAAGGCGAGCGATCGATTCGTGATGTCTTAAAACACCCATTTGAACTATCGCTCTATACCGTTAGCAACGTTGTTGAAAAATTTCGTCGTCACTTACCTAATGGTATTGGCCTAGCTACAGAGACCAATATTCCTGCCGGTTGCGGGATGGGTTCATCTGCTGCTTGTGTTGTTGGCCTAATCCATGCAATGAGCGAATTGATGGATTTAAAACTAAACATTGACGACTACCTAGCTCTGGGGGTCGAATCAGAAAACTTGCAACACGGCAATTCCAGTGGTCTTGATGTTAACTTGGTCTATCGCGGTGGCTGCCAATACTATGAGCAGGGCCAATGCTCTGCTTTGAGTTACCCGACTGATTGGCATTGGCAGTTAATACAAACTGGCACACCGGCGTCCTCTACCGGCGAATGTGTTGCTGCTGCAAAAAATCATCTGACCCAAAGCAAGCTCGCTAGTTTTGCAACAATCACTCAAGTAATGCGTGAAAGTTTAGAAACAAGAACCTGTGATCAAACACAGGCAGCCATTGCAGACAACCATCAATTATTAACTACCCTTGGTGTTGTACCTAAGCGTGTCGAGCAATTTGTCGCTGCTTGTGAAAAAAAAAATCTCGCTGCAAAAATTTGTGGAGCAGGTGCAAATTATGGTGACGCAGCTGGTATGGTACTTGCCTTAGGCTCTTACTGCCTGGATGAGCTGTGTCGTGAATACGGTTATCAACGACTTCCTATGCAAATTGAAACCCGAGGGAGCCATGTTGTATAAAGCCAGCGCTCCAGCTAATTTAATGATCCTGGGCGAATATGCAGTGCTCGATGGGCACCCGGCTATTGTTTGCAGTGTTAATAAACGCTTACATGTATCCTTGCAACCTCGAAAAGATAATCATATTCATATTCAATCCACCTTAGGGTCATGCACTACCCATACTCAAGAACTAGCCGCTCACCCTCCATTTGATTTAAGCATCGCTTGTTTAAAGCAATTTTCACTCCCCAGTGGCTGCGACATCACCATTAACAGCGAATTCTCTGATACCTTAGGACTCGGTAGCTCAGCAGCCTTGGTTGCTGCTTTATGCCACACAATCACCCAATGGGTTCAACACGATAACTGCATTGAAACATTATGGCGCAAGGGTATTGCTGCTATACATTCCTTATCCAAACAGGCTTCTGGTGCCGATTTAGCTGCGAGCCTTTCTGGTGGCGTAATCATTTTCAAAAATAACCCTCTCTCTATCGAGCAACTGTATTTCCCCATGCAACTCAGCGCGATCTATTCAGGCTCTAAACTGAAAAGCTCAGCAGCGATAGTGGCGTATACGCAAAAAAAAATAGAGTCCCCCAAGTTCATTGCCGCAATCGAAAAGCTCAGCAACCAGTTAGTGAGCGAATTCATTCTCGCAACTGATAGTCAGAACTGGAGAAAAGCAGGTGAGAAACTAAATGCAGCTCACGGATTATTACAGACTCTTGGTGTCAGCAATCCGCGTTTAGATAGACTAACCTGGCTATTGCGAAAATCAGATACTGTGTATGGTGCAAAAATATCAGGTTCAGGCCTAGGCGACTGTGTTATCGGCTTAGGCTTGATTACTAACAACATCCTGACCCGCAGCTTAATCGATCTTGGCTGTCAACAATTCTCGTTTGAAATCGCACAAAAAGGGGTGATCGATGAAAGCAACTAAAGAGCAAGCTGTTCTCGCTATCCTAAAGAATCACTCCACAGTCCCCAAACACGTGTTTGCTGAGGCATGGGCAGGCACGAATATTGCGTTATGCAAGTACTGGGGGAAACGTGATGAAGAACTGAACCTACCACTCACCGATAGCTTGTCCGTTATGCTCCCAAAGCATGGGGTTCGCTGCCAACTATCTAGACAACCCCAACTTCAGATAAGATCCATCCAGATTAACAAAACAATCTTAGAGCGAAAATCACCTGCCGCCATCAACCTCATCAACTACATTGATTTGTTTTTAACCCCAGGCTGGCACTTAACTTTGGATTTCAATATTCCGTTTGCTGCAGGCTTTGCCTCTTCTGCAGCTTGCTATGCCAGCATTATCCAAGCATTGGATGTATTATTCGAATGGAATTTATCGAAACCAGAATTATCGGCATTGGCACGACTTGGCAGCGGTAGCGCTTGCCGCTCAATTGAACCCGGCTTTTCTATTTGGCAAGCAGGTATCGACCCACTGGGAATAGATAGCATCGCCCATTCACTACCTGAAACATGGCCTGACCTCTGTATTGGGCTCTATGTCTTATCCACGGAGATTAAACACACTTCTTCACGTGAAGGAATGAAGCGAACACGTGAGACATCAAAACTCTATCCAGCTTGGCCCAAACAAGTTGAGCAGGATATGCCATTACTCCTCCAAGCGATTCAAACTCGAGATTTCAATTTACTGGGGAAAACAGCTGAGCACAACGCAATGACTATGCATGCGAGCATGGAAAGCGCGTGGCCACCGCTGATTTATACCCTTGCTGAAACTCGAAGTTTGCAACAATTGATTTGGGATTGGCGTACGGATGGAAAAGCGATTTATTTCACTCAAGATGCCGGGCCTAACTTAAAATTTTTATTCGAAAAAAACACTGCTGGCTGGCTGAAACAACAATTGCCAGAGTTAGAAATCATAGAACCATTTGAGAAAGAGAATGACCCACACCACTAACGATCAAGTTATTCTGGTTAATACGCAGGACCGAGAAATTGGTATTGCTGATAAACTACAAGCACACCAGGATGGGACTTTACACCGTGCTATTTCTGTCTTTATTGTTCATAACAATGAGCTACTTTTACAACAACGTGCAGATAGCAAATATCACAGCGCAGGACTTTGGTCAAACACCTGTTGCTCTCATCCCCGACCTAAGGAAACCATTGAAAAAGCTGCACTCAGGCGACTGAACGAAGAAATGGGCATTCGTTGTGAGCTCAAACACTGTGGTTTTTTTATTTATCGAGCAGCACTTGACAATGGATTAATTGAACACGAACTCGATCACGTCTTCGTGGGGACGATGATAGAGAAAAACGCTTTTAACATTAACCCAAGCGAGGCCAAAAATGCGAAGTGGATGAGCATAACGGCAATTAAAATTGACTTAAAGAAAAACCCAGCACACTATAGCAGTTGGCTACAAGAAGCCGCTAGCGTTGCCCATTTATTTTAAATAACTGCTAAACCGGCTCAACGAGCTCCAAATAATCCTCATACTTGCCTTGGTAATACTTCGCTTTCCCGCCCGGTTTAAGCTCAAGTACCTGAGTAGCTAATGAAGAAACGAGTTGTCGATCGTGACTAACAAAAATAATCGTTCCAGGAAACTCTTCCAACGCCATATTAAGCGATTCTATGGATTCCATATCCAAATGATTCGTGGGCTCATCTAATACCATCACATTCGGTTTTTGTAAAATAAATTTACCCAATAGCATCCGAACTTTCTCTCCACCCGACAATACCGATACCGGCTTTTTAATTGCGTCACCTGAAAAAAGCATGCGTCCTAAAATACCACGAATAACTTGCTCATCATCGCCTTCTTGACGCCACTGCATCATCCAATCAATGAGCAACTCGTTATGACTAAACTGATCCTTGTGATCTTGGGCAAAATAAGCAATCTTCGCATTTTCAGACCACTTGAATTCACCCGAACGCAACGGTACTTCTCCCATCAATGTTTTCAAAAAAGTCGTTTTACCAATACCATTTTGTCCAATAACTGCCAAACGCTGACCCGCATCTAACATTAACTTCACCTGCTCAAACAAATTAGAATCATTATCATAACCGTTGGTCATCTCAGAAATCTCTAGCGCTAAACGATGTAATTTTTTTCCCTGATCAAACTTCATGTAAGGATACTTACGACTCGATGGCTTAATATCGTCCAATACAATTTTATTTATCAACTTTAACCGGGAGGTTGCTTGTCGTGACTTTGAAGCATTCGCTGAAAAACGACGAACAAATGCTTGCAACTCCTGCACTTTAGCTTGCTTTCGCTCATTATCCGTCTGCATTCTTTCACGTGCTTGAGTGGCCGCCAACATATACTCATCATAGTTACCTGGAAACAACTGAATTTTTCCGTAATCTAAATCTGCCATATGCGTGCAAACAGCATTTAAAAAATGCCTATCATGCGAAATAATAATCATCGTACAATGACGCTCACGCAAGGCATCTTCCAACCACCGAATCGTATTAATATCCAAATTATTCGTCGGCTCATCGAGCAACATAATATCTGGATCAGAAAAAAGAACCTGGGTTAATAACACACGTAATTTTAATCCCGGTGGTATTTCCGCCATTTTTTTGTTATGCAATGCCACTTCTATGCCCACACCACTTAACAATTCAGCGGCTCGAGATTCAGCCGAATAGCCTTCGAGTTCAGCATAACTCATTTCAAGTTCAGCTACTCGCATGCCTTGATCTTCTGTCATCTCAGGCAGATCATAAATGGCATCTCTCTCTTGCTTAATCTTCCAGAGCTCATGGTGGCCCATCACGGTTGCATCCAGAACTGTATATTGATCAAATGCATACTGATCCTGACTCAAGGCAGCTACCCGCTGTTTAGCAGGGATTACGACTTGACCTGTAGTTGGGGTTAGCGTGCCAGCCAGAATTTTCATAAAAGTAGACTTTCCGCTTCCATTAGCGCCAATCAGGCCGTAATGACCACCTGCTTCAAATTTAACGGATACATCTTCAAATAAGGGTTTACCTGCAAATTGCATCGTAATATTACTGGTCGACAACATGATCTACTTCCTCGGAAAAAGGAGCCATGATAGCAAAATACACAGTAATTACCAAACTCTTGACGTGGATCATTTTTGCCATTAAATAATATTATTTTAAGACTTACCGCAGTCTACTTCCTCTGAATCTCTCTTTATCATGTGCGACATACATCATAACAACACAAGTAGGTTTTCAAGTGGTCAAACAAATTGTAGCCAATCTCGTTCTTGGTTTTATCGTTGTATCCGCACTCATTTTTTACACACCCAGTATAATTCAACCGAAACTCACTTCAATGGGGGTCGCTGCAGAGCATCGTATTCGCCAAACCAATTGCTGGGGCTTCGATGAGAACTGGCAGTGTAATACACAAACTCGAAGCGTTCCTGCGTAATTAGAATTCCCAACCCCTCGGAAAATTAGGGACTTAGACTTAGGTCCCTTTTCTTACGCTAAAAATGACAGCGATGCTTAAAGAATAAAGTGAACTATTAGAAAACAAAGATAGGTTTATGTGGGAGAGGCGTGCCTAGTCACACTATCTATCTATAGTAACCTCATACTCGCCTAACTGACGTGATTTCAGTTTTCGACTAAATACAGCATGACCAAATGCGATTTCATACGTGATCTTTTGTGGCATTATTAGTTCTCTACTTGGCTTTAGCCCGACAATTTCTGCATCGCATAACAGACTCGCTATATTTTCATATGTCACTTGCATTTTTTGCGAACTCATCACCGTATCCGTCCAACCAGCCTGAGCAAGCCCATCACCGATGTTATGCATATCTTGAAATTCAATCAAAGGACTTTGATTACGCCATTCCTTAAACGTATCCACACTCCAAGCTGAAAAAAATAACGCAGCCCCCTCTTTCACCAAACACGACAACTGTTGCCAAATCAACAACTGTAAATCCATATCGCCAGGCAGAAGGTGTACCAGAACGATATCGAAATGAGCTCCTGGAACTTGGCTTATCAATTCAGATCTATCCTGAACAACTACCTTTTTAGCCAAATGGTCAGCTTCTGGGATAAAATCGCCCGTAGTTAACCATAATGCATTTTCATGCTTCGTCACGAGAAAGCTAGCTTGCTCAGTCAATCGCTTAGCTATTTCTTGGTGTAACCACTCCCTCATCCATATCTACCTAAAATTCTATCGGCCCACATCATACATAGGATCACAAAACTTAACCATAGCAAGAAGACCCGTCTCAGAGTAATCACATCTAAAATTTTATAATTTCTATGCTTTTTTCTGGCTTTACTCAACGCTATCGTGCTCTCCTTTAGCCCGTAGCCTCTGAATAGAACGCTCACACCATTGAAGCTCAGCCTCTGACAGGGACAAACCTAACTCCATCGTCATCCCCCAAGATTCAATTACGCGCGGGTTACCTTTGTTAATTTCCAAGGTCTTCATTAAACCACCCAACTTACTCACTTTCTCTTTCAATAATTGACGCTCTCGCTCCAAGTGGGAAAGCAGATCCTCTCGGCTTAATTCATTACTTAAAAAAACCTTTAATAAGAACTCACTACGAACCTGAGCCGTCCCCGGAGATTCTATCAGCCACTCTCGTAAACAATTCTTACCCGGATCAGTGATTTCATAGACTTTTTTATTGCGCTCAGTTGTTGTATCTAACTGACGAATATGCCCTTTTTCAACGAGCACCTTTAGCGCTGGATATAGCTGACCATCACTTTCCTTCCAGAAGAATGACGTGACTTCATTCATCATCATTCGAATGTCATAACCAGACTTAGGGCCGCTTGATAAACAACCCAAAACACAATAACTCGATCTACTGCTACTCATGGCCGTTACCTCCTCGCCTCTAGCTACCGGACCCCTATGGTTCAGTCAAACTAAAAACGTTCTCTCATAGTTATATTTTAGACAGTGAATGAGTAAATTTCCTCCTTCGATCTAGTTTACTAAGCCAATTTCCTCGCCAGCCTCTAAATCTCATGATAAGATAATGATTCTAAGTTACTTTTTAGCCGGCATGTGAGCTCTTTTTTCTCGCAACGCCCTACTAGAAAGCAAGCTTTTAGCAGTTTTGATAACTCATTGATTTGGTTATAAAATGGAGGAAAGAGTACATGCAAACGCAGGAAAGCAGCCCTATCAACTTCGATGCACTACTAAAACTGACTGGACATAATCACTCATTGGCCGATGAATTACTGGTTATGTTTGCAGCAGAGCTACCCGAAATGCGCACTACGATTAAACAGCTCCAAAATAACCAAAACTATCCTGCGCTCATGGCCTTGATTCATAAACTGCACGGCTCCTGCTGCTACTGTGCAGCTACCCGCTTACAACAACTGTCCAAAACAACTGAAACCGAACTCAAAGAAAAATCCTACGGTGACCTTCCAGAATTAATTTCAAAAATAGATTTGGAAATTGCTTCCATTCTAAATTACATCGGCCAAAATAAAACCTTATGATCACTGCAAAGGCAACTCCAGACGAGCTATCTAAATTCAAAGCGGTTGCAACTGACTGGTGGGACCCAAGAGGTCCCATGAGACCCCTGCATGAAATGAATCCGGTTCGAATCAACTACATGCAACAGCGCATTTCAATACCTGATAAAAAATGGCTGGATGTCGGCTGTGGTGGCGGCTTATTATGCGAACCCTTAACTAAACTAGGTGCCAATATAACAGGCATTGACCCATGTATAGAATTAATCGAAGCTGCAAAAGACCATGCCAAAACAGAATCACTCTCTATCGATTATCTATCACAAGAACTGCATGAACACCCCTTAGAAAACACATATGATGTCATCAGCTGCCTTGAGTTACTTGAACATGTAGATAAGCCTGAAGACTTGTTACGACTCTGTCACCCACTACTTAAAAAAAATGGAACTCTTTTTTTATCGACACTCCATCGAAATTGGACTTCATTTTTACTGGGCATTGTTGCTGCTGAATATGTACTTGGCTTAGTCCCACGTGGAACTCATCGGTATCAACAATTTATAAAGCCCAGTGAATTACAACATTGGCTAACTAACGCGGGTTTTATTTTGACGGATATTTCTGGCCTGAGCTACAACCCTATCGATCACAGTTGCACACTAAGTAATGATGTGCGCGTTAACTACATCATAGAAGCAAAAGTAGCCGATAATAAATGAAAAAAACGATGAACATAACAACGGTCTTGTTTGACTTAGATGGAACTTTAATTGACTCTTCCCGTGACCTTTGCTCTGCTTACAATAAGTTACTTTGCGCATATCACTTACCACCCATCCCTGAAGAACAATTAAAAAAAGATGTCGCACACGGTATTAACCCTTTGTTCCAACGAGACTTTGGTGCACAAAAAGGTACCCTGAAAAACAAAATGCTGAGAAGCGCTTTTACTCAACTCTATGAAGCCAACCTAACCACAGAAACAAGCCTATTTGCTGGCATTGATTCCGTGCTCCAATTTCTCAATCAATCCCAAACACCCTGGGGGATTGTTACCAATAAAATTGAACGCTTTACCCGTCCTATCATCGAACATTTTGAGCTACTTCGTCATACAAAAACCCTCATCTGTGGCGATACGCTGGCACAAAAAAAACCTCAGGCTTTTCCGATCATCTATGCTTGCCAACAGCTGGGTGCGATCCCTGAAAAAACTGCTTTCATTGGAGATACTGAAATTGACATCACTGCTGCCAATCGAGCTGGAGCAAAAGGTATTGCAGTGGCCTATAATAGCCCTATCACTGCAGAAAACGCGCGAAAATGGGGCGCTGCGGCTTTAGTCCATGAACCCAGAGAGCTACTGCACTGGTTGATGGAGAACATAAATCATGAGCAAAAAACCGAATAAATATCTAGTACTCACATCCGGTGGTGACTCACCCGGAATGAATGCAGCTATTCGCTCTGTGGTTCGCTCGGGTATTGCAGCTGGAGCAACTTTATTTGGTGCTGAACTCGGCTTCAAAGGGCTTATCAAACAAGAACTCCTGCCACTAACGAAAGAAAGTGTTGCCAACTGCATTCAACGCGGGGGAACCATTCTCAAATCTGCCCGCTGTGATGAATTTTATAAAGCATCTTCTCGCCAAAAGGTTGCTGATTTTCTAAGAACTCAAGGCATTACTGGATTAATCATTCTGGGTGGAAATGGTAGCTTTCAGGGTGCACTAAAGTTACAAGAAGAAGGTGGCCCACCCACAGTTGGCATTCCCTGCACGATCGATAATGATATCAATGGGTCTGAATATTCCATTGGTTTTGATACGTGCTGCAATACAGCTTTGCAAGCTATCGATAAAATACGTGATACTGCTCTTAGTTTTGAGAATAATTTTCTAGTTGAAGTCATGGGACGGGCCTCTGGATTCATCGCTGCAGAAGTGGGTGTAGCTGGAGGGGCAGAGTTAATTTTAACACCTGAGTTTCCACTGACAACAAATCAAATCATTGACGCACTCACTCAGAAAAAAAGAAAAAAACTAGCCTCTATTATTGTTGCAGCAGAATCAGGAACGCCTGGCTGGACATTTAATTTGGCAAAAGAAATTCAAGAAAAAGCAAATTTAAATTATCGCGTTTGTATTTTAGGACATACACAACGTGGCGGCAGCCCAACTGTTAAAGACAGACTTATTGCAACGCATATGGGTTATCACGCCATTCAAGTCTTACAGAGTGGTGAAAGTGGAAAAATGATTTGCCTTAAACAGGATAAAATAACTCACACTGACTTTCCAAGTGCTGAAAATGGGACTCGCTTTTTTGACAGCAAAGAATTACTGCTCATTAATGAACACATCTCCTGCTCCTAAATCTCCACACTAACCATTGCCACTACTTCAGAAAATAAATTGTCACTACGTGTTTTTGTGTTTTATCTGGTTTTTCCCAAGAACGCGCATAAATCCAGGTAATGGTCGTAATACCTGGAACAAGCTTAGCAGCTGGTCTAACTTGAAAGGTCCAAACTGAGACTCCGCTTGCCCCCATCATAGCTACGCTAGGAACTTCGTAGCTATAGGAAAGCGGTTGTAGCAAGTGCCTATCATACTTAGCCAAAAACCAACGGTAACCTGTTGTTCGATTCGACTTAAACCGAAGAGTGAAGGATTTTGACTCTTGATTGACTGTCATTGTTGCGGGAAAATTTTCTTCAGGCGCTGCCAAAACAACTGCGCCCATTAATTGGGTTAACATGACGGCTAAAGAAATAATACCGTTCTTTTTTTTCCAATTCACCAAAGCCTCCTTTTAGATAAACATGCGTAGTGAAAATAAATACCTTTATTTTTCGCTAACATGAAAACAAAATTCAGCACTATACATACTCCACCTTAATAATCTCATACGAGATAACACCACTGGGTGTTTTTACATCCGCTTCATCACCCACATACTTTCCAATCAAGGCTCGCGCAATCGGTGCAATATAAGAAATTTTATTTTGCTTAATATCAGATTCGTCATCGCCTACAATTTGATATACCGTTTCTTTATCTGTACCTATACTTAAGACGGTTACTGTTGAACCAAAAATAACTCTACCTTCATTTTTAATTTGACTAACATCGATCACTTGCACATTCGCAAGTTTTGCCTCTATATCTTGAATCCTACCCTCTAAAAAGCTTTGCTTTTCACGTGCTGCATGATATTCAGCGTTTTCTTTTAAATCTCCGTGCTCCCTCGCTTCGGCAATTTCTTCTACAACCTTCGGTCGTTCCACTTTTTTCAGATACTTTAATTCTTCTGTTAGTGCCTGATGACCAGAAGCAGTCATTGGAACGGCAGTACTCATATTAATTCCTCTATTTTTTTACTAATCGGTGAAGATGCTGAAGAGAGAGAACCTCATGGGTTCCTGTCGCCTCTAAGGCCATACAAACTGCCTCAGCACCAGCAAGCGTCGTAGTGTAGCAAACTTTATACTGAACTGCACTGCGCCTAATGGAACAAGAGTCTATTCGTGCACTTTCACCTTCTACTGTATTTACAACAAACTGAATTTCTTCATTTTTTATCTGATCAACAATATTTGGACGCCCCTCTCCGACTTTATTAGCAATCTCACATGCTACACCAGAGGCTTGCAAAACCGCAGCGGTTCCTCGCGTAGCCGTTATCCGAAAGCCTGCTTTTTGAAGACGCTTTACCATTGGGATAGCTCGTATCTTATCCGACTCCCTCACGCTCACAAACGCACAACCACCTCGTGGAATGCATTTATTATCCGCTAACAAACTATTCGCAAACGCAATACCAAATTGAGAACCTAACCCCATGGATTCGCCTGTTGAGCGCATCTCAGGCCCTAAAATAGGATCTGTTCCTGGAAATTTAATGAATGGAAAAACGGGTTTTTTTACAGCAACATAAGGAGGAATACACTCTTGTGTAAATCCTTGCTCTTTCAAGGTTTTTCCAACCATACATTTAGCTGCAATATGGGCTAAAGGGATACCCGTTGCTTTCGCCAAAAAGGGAATTGTTCTAGATGCTCGTGGATTCACCTCCAATACATAAATTTCACCCTTTAAAACAGCAAACTGCGCATTAATCAACCCAACGACTTTCAAGGATAACGCAAGCTGACGGATCATATCACGCATTTTATTTTGCAACTCTGCCGATAAGCTATGCGCTGGGAAAGCACAAGCTGAGTCACCCGAGTGAATACCTGCTTGTTCAATATGTTCTAAGATACCGCCAATTAAGACAGTTTCGCCATCACAGATAGCATCAATATCGATTTCAATCGCATGATCCAAAAATTGATCCAACAATAACGGTGCACCGGGCGATATGACCACATCATTTTGCATGTAACGTATCAATTCCCGCTCATGATAAATCACTTGCATTGCCCGTCCACCCAAAACAAAAGAGGGACGCACAATCAACGGATAAGCGAATACTTTAGCCAACCGAACACCTTCTTCCACACTACGAACGATGCCATTTCGCGGTTGCAATAATTTCAAACTATCTAATAACGAAGAAAAAGCCTCTCTATCTTCTGCTCTATTAATGGATTCCGGTGATGTCCCGATAATCGGAACACCGGCTTGCGCCAATGAAGCCGCTAATTTCAATGGGGTTTGGCCGCCGTATTGTACAATGACACCCTTGGGCTTTTCGATCGCGACTACTTCTAAAACATCCTCGAGAGTCAGTGGCTCGAAATATAACCGATCAGAACAGTCAAAATCAGTAGACACCGTTTCTGGATTACAGTTAATCATGATTGCTTCATACCCACTATCCCGCATGGCACGTGCAGCATGAACACAACAATAATCAAATTCAATTCCTTGACCAATTCTATTGGGCCCACCCCCCAATACAATTATTTTTTCACGTTTTGACGGGGTGTACTCTGTTTCTTTTTCATAAGTCGAGTAAAAATAATCGGTATGTGTTGGGAACTCACCCGCACAAGTATCCACTCGTTTATACACTGGGCGAACATCCATTCCATGTCGCACTGAACGAACATCCTGCTCAGAAACATGCATTAAATCAGCGATCCGTCGATCAGAAAAACCTTGTTGTTTTAGATAAATCCACTCATCCTTGCTAATATCAGTCAAGCAACTAGAGACTAGCTTATCTTCAAGCAAAATCAATTTTTGAATATAGGCAAGAAACCAGGGGTCAACGCCGGTAATCGCATTCACCTCATCCCTGTCATAACCCAAACGGAATGCATCTGCTATCATCCATAAACGCTCTGGCACTGGAATGCAAAGACTACGGCGAAACTCGACCTTAAACTCCTCATCACGTAACTCTTCTACGGGTAATCCAGATTCTAAGCCAAACTTATCCAGTTCTAAGCCTCGAATCGCTTTTTGCAAAGCTTCAGGAAAGTTACGACCAATCGCCATAACTTCACCGACTGATTTCATCTGCGTAGATAGTGTTGTACTAGAGCCTTTGAATTTTTTGAAATCAAATCGCGGAATCTTACATACCACATAATCCAAGGTTGGCTCAAAAGATGCTGGCATTTTTCGATCTGTAATTTCATTACGTAATTCATTTAATGTGTAGCCAACTGATAATAATGCAGCAACCTTTGCAATGGGGAATCCAGTTGCTTTCGATGCCAAAGCAGATGAACGCGAAACCCGTGGATTCATCTCTACAACGAGCAATTCACCATTTTGGGGGTTCACTGCAAACTGCACATTTGAACCCCCTGTATCTATACCAATTTCGCGCAAAATAGCGATCGCTGCACGACGCATGCGTTGATATTCTTTATCTGTCAGTGTTTGGGCAGGCGCTACCGTAATCGAATCTCCTGTATGAACCCCCATTGGATCGATGTTTTCAATACTACAAACGACAATACAATTATCTGCACTGTCACGCACCATTTCTAACTCATACTCTTTCCAACCGATAACAGATTCATCGATTAATAATTCACGCGTGGGGGATAAATCCAAACCGCTCATGCAAATATCAAGAAATTCTTCGCGGTTATACGCAATCCCTCCACCGCTGCCACCCATCGTGAAAGAGGGGCGAATAATTGCAGGAAAACCAACTTGCTCCAAGACCAACCAGGCATCTTGCATGGAGTGTGCAATGCCTGAGCGCGGTGTTTTTAAGCCTATTTTTTTCATTGCTAACGCAAATTTTTGCCGATCTTCTGCTTTATCAATGGCCTCACGACTTGCACCAATCATCTCTACGCCGTACTTTTCAAGCACACCATTAGACACTAAGTCCAAAGCGCAATTTAACGCCGTTTGCCCACCCATCGTAGGTAATAGCGCATCCGGCCGCTCTTTTTCAATGATCGTCTCAATAACCTCCCAGATGATTGGCTCAATATACGTTGAATCCGCTACATCTGGATCTGTCATAATCGTGGCTGGATTAGAGTTCACTAAAATAACTCGGTAACCTTCCGCCTTCAACGCTTGACAAGCTTGGGTGCCGGAATAGTCAAACTCACAGGCTTGACCAATAACGATAGGGCCTGCCCCAATAATCAATACACTTTTTATATCTGTTCTTTTTGGCATGACTATCCCTTACGCTTGCTTAGAATTAAATCGATAAAATGATCAAACAACCCATTCCAGTCATTGGGACCTGGGCAAGCTTCTGGATGACCTTGTATGGCAAAAATAGGTTTTTCTCGATCTTTAAACCCCTGGATTGAATCATCGAACAAAGAGAAATGCGTCATTTCAATTCTATCTGGTAAGTCGTTTTTAGATACCATAAAACCATGATTTTGACTCGTGATCGCTACCTGTTTTTTCTTAAGATCCCACACCGGATGGTTTGCACCGTGATGACCAAACGGCATTTTCTCTGTTTTAGCACCCATAGCCAACGCTAACAATTGACAACCTAAGCAAATTCCAAAAACTGGCCAAGGTCCTTCAATCAACTTTTGAATCTGTGCAATAATATTCTGGCAGGCAGCCGGGTCGCCCGGCCCATTGGATAGCAATACGGCATCCGGTTCTAGCACAGCTAAATCTGCATAAGCAGTGTCTGCTGGAACAACTGTTACCTGGCAAGCGCGATCCACTAATAAACGCAATATCTGTGTTTTCACACCAAAATCATAAACCACAACATGCGGCCCATTTGACTCAACGACTGGCTGCTCCCAGCTCGATTCAAGGAATCTATAAGAGGACGAAACCGACACAGCATTCGCGAGGTTTACACCTAATAAACTAGGCGCTGATTGAGCTAGCTCGATAGCTTTTTCTGGATTCGTCGTATTTAGGTAAATACATCCGGACAGCGACCCCTTGTCGCGTAAATGCCGCGTTAATGAGCGGGTATCTACCCCAGCAATTGCAATCACCTTTCGTTGCTTCAAAAAACTAGCGAAATCATTGCTTGAGCGATAGTTGCTGGCGATCGGTGAAAGCTCGCGGATAATAAGACCCGTTGCCTGAATCCATGCAGACTCAGAGTCTTGATCATTAACGCCTACATTACCGATATGGGGATAAGTCAGAACAACCATTTGTTTTGCATAAGAGGGGTCTGTTAAAATTTCTTGATAACCCATCATTGCCGTATTAAAAACGACTTCCCCAGTCGTATAATCCCCTAGATAACCAACTGAATAGCCTAAAAAAAAAGTCCCGTCTGCCAACGCTAAGACCGCAGGCACACGAGACTCCAAAATCCCTAAACTTTTCTTGCTCATACGACGACTCTATAAAAAACCCAAGCCATCATACGTGAAACGAAAAGGGATTAAAAGACAGCTGTTATCCAATCTGACATACCTCTGATCGCGTATTAGGTCAGAGATATTACGCTTTAAGGCAACCTAAGCGATGAAATGTCTAGAAAGCACCTCATATGACCTGTTCTACTAACCCACAAGCAGTAACCCCATGGGACCCTAGATACACAATCTAACCTATAAAATCTGGAACAAGACACCAAAAAATTTTGTTAGCGGCTGATTCTAACAAGATCGTTATTTTTTCCTTTCACTTTTAATCACCTAGACACACGTTGCATCAAGTAGAACCCAATGAAGAAAAAAACAGCAATCGGAAGTAACACAACACACGCAGGTGGCCACATCAATAAAACACCAATCGGAGCCAACAGCTGATTAATCAGATAAAACGAAAATCCGATAGCAAGCCCCATTAAGAGACGCGATCCACCAGTTGTACGTTTCATTTGTGTAAACACGAGTGGAACTCCAAGCAAGACAAGAACCAATGTAGCAATTGGCTGCAACTGACGACCCCAGTACGTAACCTGAAATTGAGCAACAGAACGCCCTTCCTTTTTCCTCTCTTGGATCATTTTTTTAAGTGTAAACACCGATTCTTGATTCACCTCATGACGTTCCACTTGTGACGTATGAATATGAAGCTTCGCCGCTATTTTTTGATTATGCAGCACCTCAGTTTTTGACGTATTTTTTTCTAACCGAGTGGTAACTTCATCCGGTGAAAGCCAGACCTCTCCTTTTTTTACTGCAAATTTAGCGTAATTTACTGAAGCCCCTTCTGTCTTTTCCTGTAAATTCAACGTCTGCAATCCGGCAACATGCTGACCATCTTTCGCGTGATCAATGTAGTAAAAGCGATTCCCGTTTTTCCACCAATAGTGATTAATGAGCTCACTTGGACTATAAATCGCCTGCTGCTTAATCGCGACTGCCATTTTATTTAAATTCGGTGCAATAAATTCACCACAAGCAGTGACCATAATTAACAAAATAAACACCGCGCGCAAGACAATCCCCAACAAACGATAGAATGACAACCCAGATGCGCGAAACACGACTAATTCATTATTCTGAACCAACATACCCAAACTCAACACCGTACCTAAAAAAGCAACGACAGAAAATAAGGTATAGAGCTGCATAGGCAACCCTAATAACAAACAATAGAGCGATAACCACAAGCTAAAGCTACCCTTCCCAATCAAAGATAAATCACCAACAAAACCCATAACAAATTGCAATGCAGCTAATATGAGTAAAATTAAACAAATCATTCTGCATACACTCCAACCGATATGACGAGTGCAAACTTTAATCATGCCATTTCCTTATGCGGCTACTTTTTAGATAGGTCACCACAAAAAATCCCAAAACTATTGCAATTGAAGCAATGGGAACCCACCACAGGCCAATCCAACCTTGAATTTTTGCATCCTGAATCCAGGATCGTGAAGCAAATAACAAGCTCACATACAATGCGTATATCAAGACAGCTGGTAAGACCCTCATAAATTTTCCTTGACGAGGACTGACACGACTCAATGGGAATGCAATCCCTGCAAAAATTAAAACAGACAAGGGGATCGATAAGCGCCATTGCCACTCAGCTAGATATTTTAAATTATCCCTTCTGTGATCCCAAAGATCGGCAGTTGAAAGTCCAACTACCGATGCTTTTTTTTCAACCTCAGGTAACGGTGTGTATATACCATATTCAGAAAACTGAAACTCCTCTGCTTCCAATGCACCTGGCTGCATAATCACTCGATGACCATCCTGAAAAATCAAGTAAGGCGAATGATCTAACGTTTTTTGAC
>JBIKMG010000062.1:0-8780 GCA_044359385.1 Coxiellaceae bacterium | reverse complement strand
CTACATCATGGTGTCACGATCACCGATCCAGCAATCATTGCTGCCGCCACCTTATCCAAACGTTATATTGCAGATCGCTTTTTACCCGATAAAGCCATCGATTGCATCGATGAAGCAGCCAGCCAAATTCGGATGGAGATTGACTCTAAACCTGTTTCACTGGATCGATTGGATCGGCGACTCATTCAATTAAAAATTGAACGCGAAGCTCTGAAAAAAGAAAAAGACGATGAATCGAAAAAACGCATGCACGACTTGGAAACAAACATCACCGAGTTAGAAAAAGAATATGCTGATTTAGACGAAATTTGGAAGAGTGAAAAAGCCGCCTTGCAAGGCACGCAACAAGTGAAAGCAGAATTGGATCAAGCACGCTTAGAAATGGATTCAGCGAGTCGCTCCATGGACTTGGCTAAAATGTCTAAACTACAATACGGGGTTATCCCAGCGCTTGAAAAAAAATTAAAGTTGGCTGAGGCAAAAGAAAAAGAACCGAACTCAAATCAGTTAATGCGAACACAAGTCACTGCAGAAGAAATTGCAGAAATTATTTCGAAGTGGACACATATTCCGATTCAAAAAATGCTAGCGGGTGAACGTGAGCGACTATTAAAAATAGAAGAAGCCTTACATGAGCGATTAATCGGACAAGATCACGCTGTCACAGCGGTATCTCATGCCATTCGCCGCTCCCGTGCCGGCCTATCTGATCCCAAAAAACCAATGGGTTCTTTTTTATTCTTAGGCCCGACGGGGGTTGGTAAAACAGAATTATGTAAATCCCTGGCTCATTTTTTATTCGATACGGAAGAAGCGATGATTCGCTTGGATATGTCGGAGTTTATGGAAAAACACTCGGTTGCAAAGTTAATCGGTGCGCCCCCAGGTTACATCGGCTATGAGGAAGGCGGCTACTTAACGGAAGCGATTAGACGTCGCCCTTATAGCGTTATTTTACTCGATGAAGTAGAAAAAGCGCACCCCGATGTTTTCAACCTCTTATTACAAGTCCTAGATGAGGGTCGGTTAACAGATAGCCAAGGCAGAACGGTCGATTTTCGGCAAGTCGTATTGGTCATGACCTCGAACTTAGGCTCACAAATCATTGCTGATTTAGTCGGTGAAGGTTATGAGGTAATGAAACAAGCGGTGATGGAAATAGTCGCCTCCCATTTTCGACCTGAATTTATTAATCGAATCGATGAATGCGTCGTCTTTGAACCGTTACAAGAAAACCAAATTCGTGCCATAGCGGATATACAAATAGCATCACTGAAGCAGCGCTTAGCAAACCAAGGTCTTGAATTGAGCGTCTCTGACAAAGCGCTGGCGTATTTATCCAAACTCGGCTTTGATCCGACTTATGGCGCACGACCTCTCAAGCGAGTGATTCAAAGCCACTTAGAAAATACGTTGGCTGAAGCGATTTTGGCTGGCAAATTCATTTCTCCTTGTGTCATTTCGGTCGATTATCAAGATGGGCATCTGACCTTCGTGGGCAAATAAGTTTTTGATCTCTCTCAAAAAATAACGCCAGCTACACATAGGTATCTTTGTCTTCACCTAGCATCGGCAGTACCCCACCATCGTACGCTGGACTAGCCCAGATAACTCGAGCTGTGACAAAACAGGCAAGACCTCTTTCTTGCAACCCCTGTAACGCTCATAAATTTTTTCAACCGACGTATCCACGCTGTCAATACATTGCAACAACGCCTCTTCTTTTTCACTCAAGAGAACCGATGGTTTTTCTTTGCCACGTATCAACACCCCTCGCCTTTCCCAGCCAAGACAATCATAAATATCCTCGACTGTTTCTACCAACGCAGCACCCTGCTTCAATAACCAATGAGAACCCCCGACTTGGGCAGATCCCGCTTCTCCAGGCACCGCCATCACCTCTCTATTTTGCTCCAGTGCCAATCGAGCGGTAATCAATGACCCACTTTTCACATGAGCCTGTAGAACAACAACACCCCGGCTCAACCCGCTGACAATCCGATTGCGCATAGGAAACAGCTTTGCACTGGGACCCACTCCAGGTGGTTGCTCGGATAAAAGAAGGCCGTTTTCACGAATGCGGTCAGCCAAACTCGCATTTGAGAGTGGATAAACACTACCGAGCCCATTCGCCATGACAGCCACTGTTTTTCCACCCGCATCTAAAGCCCCACGATGCGCTGCTGTATCAATTCCTAATGCCAAACCACTGGTCACGACCACATCATTCGCTACTAAATCTGATGCTAGCCCATAAGCCAATTCCAACATCCTAGGTGTTGCCCTTCGCGAACCAACAATTGAGATTTGTTTTTTAGTTAACACCTCCACTTGTCCAAAAACATATAGGACCACCGGTGGCGAACTAATCTCTCGCAATAATGCAGGATAACGGGCATCGGTAAATGGCAACAGATCAGCACCTGATTCTTCCAACCATTCCATGACAGCTGACACCTCAGCACTCGTCGGCAATACACGTGTTTTTAATAACTCCTGCGAAAAACCAAACCGACGCCATTGCGATTCAGACAGGCTAAACAAGCAATCATCTTGCTCACACACTCGCTGCATTTTCTCTAACCGAGAAACAGTCATTCCACGCCACAAAGATAGCGCTATCCAATTCTTCATTTCATACTCAGTCAACTATCACTTTGATTAACAAAACCTACAAGCAATCGCTTAAAAAAACTACCGGGATTATTACTGGATACATCCACTATTGATTTTTACCGTATTTAGGGAATCGCATTTGCGAACACAACGGTTTATAATGGGGGGGAATCTTACCAAACTAACAAGGATTTAAGCATGGTAAAACGAATCGTTCTTTTCCTAATGACCGTTGTTATTTTAGTTGCTCTGGGAATTCTGCTAAGCCCCCTGGTCATTGGCAACCATATCAAAAATCATTATGCACAAATTCTGGGGAAACTATTTCCTGACGCGAAGATACAATTCAAACTCCTCTCTTATCGACGAGGTTGGTACACGGATTTTGCCACGGTAGAAATTGATCTCTCCAACAGCGGTTGGAATATCAATGGCTCACGCAAACTAACACTACAACAAAGTATTGATGTCGGACCGATACTACGCCAAGAAAACGGTGGCTATGCCTGGCAGTTTGCACGTATCACCACGCACTACCAACAAGGTAAAACAAGCTATCAAGGACAAGTCCTCCTTGACCTCCACGATACCCTCCTTTCTACCAATACGCTGACGGAAGTCACACTCAGCACACAAGCCAAAACAGCACAACTCTCTCAAGTTTATATCGACCTAAAAGCTCAACCTGACACAAAAGAAATTCAAGCCACGCTAGGCAGCATCACCAGTTGGAGTGCACCGAATGATTCCAATAACCCGTCCTTAATCGCTACAGGCATCCGTTTTCATAGAACTGTCACCGGTGAAGCGCCTAACCTAAATAATACCATGGCTATTAATATCGATAGATTAACCGTCGGAAATGATCCGCAGAAACAAATCCATGCATCTGATGCTCTCATCCAACGAAAAACCCTCAAACACGGCGATAGCCTGACGGTTAACTATCGATTGTACGCCAAACAATTAAATATCGGAAAAATGCCCACCAAAACCATTGATCTGGATTTCACGGTGAATAATTTATCCCCAGAACTACTCAAAAATTTAACACACGATATAACAACCCTTCTTCAACCTACGCAGACATCAGACTTATCCGAGATGATGCCTGATTTAATTAAAATACTCAGTCATGGTTTAACCCTCAAAATTAATCGGATCTTCATGTCCACATCTGATGGCCCTCTCCTATTATCTGGAACCCTCGCTCTACCAGCGACTACCCGCTTAACAAACTTACTGAATCCTCTGGCTCAGCTGCATGCGGATTTACATGGGAAAGTCCCTTTGCCCTGGTTACTTGCTGAAATAATGTCACATCAACAATTAAAATCTGAAGATCAAGCGACACAACAGGTTACGAATTGGGTCAAAGCAGGCCTCCTTCACTTAGCTGGAAATGAAGTTTCATTTTCGCTCGTCTATCAATACGGCCAATATTATCTACGCACACCTGACCACAGCAAGTTGGCTCGGTTCTACTGGGTAAAACAACCTCAAATCAACCAACCCGCCAGCAACTAGAGCGAGACTGTTATGTCCTATTATGATTTTTCCTCACAACGACCCAAACAACAAAAGTCTCGAGCTTTACTTGTGATTGGCCTTACTCTCACCGTAATCGCGATTGCTGCTATTTTATTTGCTCGTCACCACAAATCTAGGGCACTGCATGAGGCAAAAAAAAAAATGACGGACATAGCCCTTAAATCAGAGCTGATCCCACTCCCGACCGAAGCAAATACAGCAAAAAGCATACCCCAAGTGAAAAATGACCTTCCCGCTCCTCAACTGGAGTTTTACGAAATACTAAAATCTAAAACCCCCGAAAAAAGCACAGGCAAGACCTCCCATTCCGATGAGTACCGCCTAGAAATTCCGCCTGAGTGAGATAAATTACTAAAGAGCCCTCCCCTTCAAGACTAGAGACTTGAAAAGAACGATACTCGCCCCCAGGTACTGTTTATTGCATAACCAGGAGATTCTTAAGTGGAGCAATACCGGGGAACAACGATTCTTTCTGTCCGACGTCATGGACAGGTCGTCATCGGCGGAGATGGCCAAGTCTCTATGGGAAATACTGTACTAAAAGGCAATGCTCGAAAAGTACGCCGCTTACACAAAGATCGTGTCATCGCTGGCTTTGCCGGTGGAACAGCAGATGCGTTTACTCTATTTGAACGTTTTGAGGGAAAACTCGAAAAACACTCTGGTAATTTAATGCGTTCAGCCGTTGAGCTTGCTAAGGACTGGCGAACTGACAAAATGCTACGCCGCCTAGAAGCCCTTTTATGCGTAGCTGATCATACCGCTTCATTGATTATCACCGGGAATGGCGATGTTATTGAACCTGAAGACAGCTTAATGGCAATCGGCTCTGGCGGGCATTTCGCACAATCAGCTGCTCGTGCACTATTAGATAATACAAACTTATCTGCCGAAGAAATTGTTAAAAAAGGCTTACAAATAGCTGCTGATGTTTGTGTTTACACCAATGGAAACTTCACCATCGAAACACTTAACAGCAACGTCTAACTAATCACTAGGAAATATTCATGTCAACATCATTACCTGCTTCAGATGCTTTTTTTAGCAACGAACTACAAATCACCCTGCCTCCCGCCGACATAGTGAAGGCACTCGATCATCGTATCATTGGTCAACAAGCCGCAAAACGGGCGGTTGCGATTGCCCTACGGAATCGTTGGCGTCGAATGCAACTGCCGCCAGAATTACGTCAAGAAATCACCCCTAAAAACATCTTAATGATTGGCCCTACCGGTGTTGGAAAGACAGAAATTGCACGACGTCTCTCACAACTCGCACATGCTCCCTTTATCAAGGTTGAAGCCACTAAATTCACAGAGGTGGGTTATGTTGGCCGCGATGTCGAATCTATTATTCGTGACTTGATGGAAGTGGCGATTAAGTTATGTCGCGAACATGCGATGAAAAAAGTGCGTGCCATCGCTCAACGGGCTGCTGAAGATCGGATTTTGAACGTGCTCATCCCTCCTGCAACCTCAACGGTACCCATCAAACCAAGCACTGGTTTTATTGATGAACCCAATGAAACCATCATTCCAGCAGAAAGTTCAACCGAAGACTCTGCTACACGCAAACTATTTCGCCATAAACTACGCAACGGCGAATTAGATGACAAAAAAATTGAAATTGAAATGGAGGTGAGTTCTGCAAACTTAGAAATCATGGGCCCTCCGGGTATGGAAGACATGGTCGGTCAATTACAAAGCATGATGGAATCCATGTCAAATAAACGCACCAAATCTCGTCGAATGACTGTGAAAGAAGCGTTTAAAATAGTACAGGAAGAAGAGGCTGCTCGCTTAGTTAATAATGATGAAATCAAACAAGATGCCGTCACCAGTGTTGAGCAAAACGGTATTGTTTTTATCGACGAATTCGATAAAATTGCACGACGTGCTGAAGTAACGGGTGGTGACGTCTCTCGAGAAGGGGTGCAACGCGATTTACTCCCTTTAGTTGAGGGATGCACTGTTTCAACTAAATACGGCATGATTAAAACTGATCATATCTTGTTTATTGCTTCTGGTGCTTTTCATTTATCGAAACCATCGGATTTAGTTCCTGAGCTTCAAGGCCGTTTCCCGATTCGAGTAGAGCTTCAATCACTGACCAGCGATGATTTCAAACGCATTCTCACCGAACCGAATGCCTCTTTAACCGAGCAGTATACGGCTTTAATGGGAACAGAAGGTGTCAACTTAAACTTTACGCCCGATGGAATCACTCAACTCGCTGAGATTGCATACAAAGTCAATAAGAGCTCTGAAGATATTGGTGCTCGTCGCTTGCATACTGTTATGGAACGCTTGCTTGAAGAATTATCTTTCAATGCTGTCGATCATCAAAATACAACCGTTACGATAGATGCTCAATACGTCGATCATCAGCTCGGTGAGTTGGTGAAAGATGAGGATTTAAGCCGCTATATTCTTTAGTTAAAAATCCGCTTTTTTATTTTCACCGACAATTGATCGAAGACTAAGGGTAGAGATCATGGCAAAAACACTAGAGCGATTAAAAAGAGGGTATAGCGCCTTTCGCAAACAATATGCGGATGGAAACCATTCATTCATGCACTCACTGTCCAAAGAAGGTCAAAACCCAAAGGTGATGGTGGTTGCGTGCTCTGACTCTCGCGTAGATCCTGCGCTCCTTTTACAGTGTGAGCCGGGCGATTTATTTATCGTACGCAACGTTGCTAACATTATCCCTCCTTACGAAAAAGATAACCGTTGCCATGGAACAAGTGCGGCCTTAGAGTTCGGTATTCGTCACTTGAATGTTAACCACCTGATCATTATGGGACACAGCCAATGTGGTGGAATTGAGGCATTAACTAAACAAGAAAACCTGGGCAGTGACTTTATTCAAAACTGGGTCGCTTCTGTATCCAAAGCAGCAAAAGCTGGTTCTATCGACTGCTGTGCACAAGCGGCTCTACATCAATCTTACGAACATGCCTTGAGCTTCCCCTGGATCAAAGAGCGGGTGAATACTTCAAAACTGCAAATTCACCGCTGGTTTTTCGATATTAAAACGGGAATGATTAGTTGCTACTTGAGTGAAAGCAACACCTTTGTGCCACTAATCCATTAGCATCAGCAGGAACATCCGATGCTATTCTCGTCCCAAACCCCACCCAAAGTCATGAGGCCTATTTGGCTCCTCCACTACCGGGTGAAAAAGAGTCGAATTCCCTACCGCCTGATTTTTTCCTGCTATTGGTCAAGACACTAAGCCCAGACAATGGGTCTGTCTCACTACTAGGCATCTCTACTGAAGCTTTCTCTAACGCTGCCCGTATCAAATCCACTGCAGCTGGCTGACATTGCGAAGCCAGCATCAACAGATTGTTGCCATTCCTATCTTTCACTGTCAGCATTTCTTTTAAGAATGACGCTCGCTCTGCTTTTGACAAACGATCTACTGCTTGCAGTATCAGATCAACTGCAGCTAGGTTCTTTACCACAGCCAGCATCAATGCATGAGTATGATTAGAATAACAAGACATGGGGTCATCATCTAAATAACCAAATAGTTCCTCTTCTAGCCAGCTGTTACCCTTCGTATCTTTCGCCATCAGCATTTCTTTTAAGACAGAAGCTCGCTGCGCTTCTGGCAAACGATCCACTGCTTTCAGTATCAGGTCAACTGTAGGTAGGTTCGCTACCACAGAACTCATCAACACATTGATGGTGTTATAATACATCTCTTTTGAAGTCAGCATTTCTTTTAAGACTGAAGCTCGCTCCAAATCTGGCAATTTTTCAACCGCTGCCAGTATTGATTCAACTGAAGCTCGGCTACTCCGAGCTAAGGCCAATATAGTATTCTGAAACTTATCTTTCGCCCTCAGCATTTCTGTTAAGATTGAAACCTTCTGTGCCGCTCCCAGTATCCAATCCACTGCAGCTGGCTGATTCTCCAAAGCCAGCATCAATACATTCTGGCCTCTTAGACTATCTTTCGCCCTCAGCATTTCTGTTAAGATCGAAGATTGGTCTGCTGCTGGCAAACGATCCACCGCTTGCCGTATCCCATCAACTGCAGCTGGCTGATTCACCAAAGCCCACATCAACAAATTACTTTTGGTGATTTTATCTTGCACCGTCAGAATTTCTTTTAAGACTGCAGCTTGCTCTTCTTCGGGCAAATTTCCAACGGCTTGCAGTATAGTCTTAACTGCAACTGGATGATCTTTGCAAGCCAACATTAACGCATTATTGCCAAATTCATCTTTCGCCATCAGCATCTGTTTTAAGACCGAAGATTGGTCTGCTGCTGGCAAACGATCCACCGCTTGCAGTATCCCATCAACTGCAGCTGGCTGATTCTTCAAAGCCCACATCAACAGATTGAAATCCTCTCTATTCTGAATCAACAACAACTCATACTGTTGCTTAGGTGCTAAACTCACCAACATCCCGCAGACAATTTTAAGCTGATTGTTTACTGTTTGATTGGCTAACTGATGGAACACCGTGAATCGACGATTCATATCCAACCCAAAAAGCAAAGATGTTAACGCTTTAAGCGAGGGGACTAATTTTTCTATTTCTGCTTGAAGCGACAAAGCAGGCACATCCATCGAAAATCCAGCCAGCAGTAGTCGA